>NZ_DASRTS010000060.1:0-11952 GCF_035655815.1 Lysobacter sp. | reverse complement strand
AGCGGGGGCACGCTAGGCAGGGTTTCTGGTTGTCCAGCCACGGCGTCGGAGCGCGACACAGCATCATTCGGCAGGGCGTTGCTTCCCCCCTTTGAAAAAGGGGGGTAAGGGGGGATTCGCTTCTGCTTCCGCGATTCACTTGCCCAGGCGTTCGTTCACCAGGCTTTCCACGACGCTCGGATCGGCCAGCGTGCTGGTGTCGCCCAGCTGATCCGGTGCGTTTTCGGCGATCTTACGCAGGATGCGGCGCATGATCTTGCCCGAGCGCGTCTTCGGCAGGCCCGGCGCCCATTGCAGGTGGTCCGGTGTGGCGATGGGGCCGATCTCGGTGCGCACGTGCGCGACCAGTTCCTTGCGCAGGTCGTCGGTGGCCACTTCGCCGGCAATCAGGGTGACGTAGGCGTAGATGCCCTGGCCCTTGATGTCGTGCGGGAAGCCGACCACCGCGGCTTCGGCCACCTTGGGATGCGAGACCAGCGCACTTTCCACCTCGGCCGTGCCGATGCGGTGGCCGGAGACATTGATGACGTCGTCCACCCGCCCGGTGATCCAGTAGTAGCCGTCGGCGTCGCGGCGGCAGCCGTCGCCGGTGAAGTAGGTACCGGGATACGTGCGGAAGTACGTGTCGATGAAGCGGCCGTGGTCGCCGTACACGGTGCGCATCTGGCCCGGCCAGGAATCCAGCAGCACCAGGTTGCCTTCGGCCTCGCCTTCCAGGCGCGTGCCGTTGGCGTCGACCAGTGCGGGCTGCACGCCGAAGAAGGGCTTGGTGGCGGAGCCCGGCTTGAGATCGATGGCGCCCGCCAGCGGCGTGATGAGGATGCCGCCGGTCTCGGTCTGCCACCATGTGTCGACGATGGGGCAGCGTGAATCGCCGACGACTTCGTAATACCAGCGCCACGCTTCGGGATTGATCGGCTCGCCGACCGTGCCGAGCAGGCGCAGCGACTTGCGCGAGGTCCTGACCACCGGCTCGTCGCCGTCGCGCATCAGCGCGCGGATCGCGGTGGGCGCGGTGTAGAAGATGGTGACCTGGTGCTTGTCGATGACTTCCCAGAAGCGCGACACATTGGGGTAGTTCGGCACGCCCTCGAACACCACCGCGGTCGCGCCGTTGGCGAGCGGGCCGTAGACGATGTAGCTATGGCCCGTGACCCAGCCCACGTCGGCGGTGCACCAGTAGATGTCGTCCTCGCGCAGGTCGAACACGACCTCGTGCGTGTAGCTGGCGTACACCAGATAGCCGCCGGTCGTATGCAGCACGCCCTTGGGCTTTCCCGTGGAGCCGGAGGTGTAGAGGATGAACAGTGGGTCTTCCGCGTTCATGCGCTCCGGGGCGCATTCGGTGGGCTGGTCGTCCACCACCGCGTCGTACCAGCGGTCGCGCGGCATCTGCATGTCCACCGCGGCACCGGTGTGGCGCACCACCAGCACGGTTTCGACGGTGTTGGTGCCGGGCATCTTGAGTGCGGCGTCGACGTTGGCCTTCAGCGGCACCTTCTTGCCGCCGCGCAGGCCTTCGTCCGCGGTGATGATGAGCTTGCTGGTGCAGTCGGCGACGCGGTCGGCGATGGACTGCGGGGCGAAGCCGCCGAACACCACCGAGTGGATCGCGCCGACGCGGGCGCAGGCCAGCATCGCGACCACCGACTCGACGATCATCGGCAGGTAGATGGTGACGCGGTCGCCCTTGCGCACGCCCAGCGAGCGCAACGCGTTGGCCAGCTTGCACACGCGTGCGTGCAGTTCGCGATAGGTCACGTGCTGCGCCGGCTTGGACGGATCGTCCGCCTCGAAGATCAGCGCCGTCTTGTCGCCGCGCGTGGCCAGGTGGCGGTCGAGGCAGTTGACGCTGGCGTTGAGCTCGCCGTCCTCGTACCAGCGGATGTGAAAATCCTCCAGCGCGTAGCTGACGTCCTTGATCTTCTTCGGCCTGGTGAACCAGTCGAGCCGCTCGGCCACCTGGCCCCAGAACACCTCGGGCTGGCTGACCGATTCGGCGTACAGGCGTTCGTACGCCTCGCGCGTGACCCGGGCCTTGGCGGCGAAGTCCGGGTCGATCGGATAGACGGCGGCAGGGTGGTTCATGGCGTGCTCCGGGGGACTGCGTGAAGGACGGCGCCGGCCCGTCGGCGGGCGGAGATCCAGTGTGCCGCATTCACCGTCGCCCCTCATCGGGGGCGGTTTAGACGTTAGTCGTAAAGCGGTGCACCAGCGCATGGCTTACGACCAATGGGGAATGGTTGTGCAGCGCGATGCGACATCAGGCTGGCCCGAGCCGTGCATTGGGCGCGGCGTTCCTTTGGGAGGGAATCATGTCCGCAAGCATTGCCACGCCGGTGAAGGCCGCGACCCCACGTCGCCGTCCGCTCGCCGCCGCACTGCTGGTTGCGCTCGCATTGCCGGGGATGGCCTTCGCGCAGACCGCGAAGGAGAAGGAGCTGGAGGCGCGCGTCGCCCAGCTCGAAGCGACGGTCCAGCAACTGATGGCGCAACAGCAGCAACAGCAGACGCAGATCAGCGAGGTGAAGACCGCGCAGACCGCGGCCACCACCGCACCTGCCGCACCCGGTACCGCGGCGCAGGCGGGCGCGGCGCCGGGCGCACCGGCCAAGCCGACCATCCAGAGCGCGCCCATCATGGCCACGGCCAATCCGGGCACGCGCTTCACCTATGGCGGCTTCATCAAGCTCGATGCCTCGGTGACGTCGACCAACGACGGCGACATCCCCGACGGCACGGTGGGTCGCCTGTTCTACGTGCCCAAGGCCATTCCGGTCGGGCAGGGCCACCTCCGCGAAGGCGGCACCGACACCGACATGGGCGCCAACTTCTCGCGCTTCTGGTTCGGTGCCGACACCGACCTGGACAGCGGCGACAAGCTGAAGGCGTATCTGGAGTTCGACCTGTTCGGTGGCGGCAGCACCGCGTTCACCGGCAACGAGGTCGCCACCAACACCTACGCGCTGACGCTGCGCCAGGCCTACGTACAGTGGAACAACTGGTTGGCCGGCCAGACCTGGACCAACTTCCAGGACACCGCGGCGTTGCCGGACACGGTCGACTTCCTCGGTCCGACGGAAGGCACGGTGTTCGTGCGCCAGGCCCAGGTCCGCTACACCAATGGCCCGTGGTCGTTCTCGATGGAGAACCCGGAGACGGTGTACACGCCGTTCAACGGCAACATGGCGCAGGTCGCCGGCGACGACGGTCCGATGCCCGACTTCACCGGCCGCTACACCATGAAGGGCGACTGGGGCCACTTCGGCATCGCCGGCCTGGTGCGCCAGCTGAAGTACCAGCAGGCGGGCGTGGCCGCCACGCCGACCGCCCCGGCGCGTCCGGCGATCGAGGACGAGAGCACCGGCTACGGCCTGAGCGTCTCGGGCAAGTTCAACCTCGGCAAGAACGACGACATCCGCTACATGCTCACCGGCGGCAGCGGCATCGGCCGCTATGTCGGCCTGGCGCTCAACAACGACGCGGTGCTCGACGCCACGGGCGATCTGGACAACATCGACATGATCGCGGGCTTCGTCGGCTGGCGGCACGTGTTCTCGCCGAAGCTGCGCACCAACCTGTTCTACTCGCGCGCCGAGTACGACCAGGACACCGACCTCACCGGCCTGGGCATCACCAAGGGCGCGCAGTCGGCGCACGTGAATCTGATCTACACACCGCTGCCCAAGCTCGACCTCGGTGCCGAGCTGATCTGGGGCCAGCGTGAACTCGAGAACGGCGACCGCGGCGAGCTCAACCGCCTGCAGACGCACGTCAAGTACAGCTTCTAAGGGGCGACCACGACATGTCCACCATTACCGCAACACCTCCTGACGCCAGGCCGCTGACGCAGGGCCACAAGAAGGTCATCTTCGCCTCGAGCCTGGGCACCGTGTTCGAGTGGTACGACTTCTACCTGTACGGCTCGCTCGCGGCGATCATCGCCAAGCAGTTCTTCAGCGGCCTCAACGAGACCAGCGCCTTCATCTTCGCGTTGCTCGCGTTCGCTGCCGGCTTCGCGGTGCGGCCGTTCGGCGCGATCGTGTTCGGCCGTCTGGGCGACATGATCGGGCGCAAGTACACGTTCCTGGTCACCATCGTGATCATGGGCCTGTCGACGTTCCTGGTCGGCATCCTGCCCAACTACGCGTCGATCGGTTTCGCCGCACCGGCGATCCTGATCATCCTGCGACTGCTGCAGGGCCTGGCGCTGGGCGGCGAGTACGGCGGTGCCGCGACCTACGTCGCCGAGCACGCACCGCACGGCAAGCGCGGCCTGTACACCAGCTTCATCCAGACCACCGCGACGATCGGCCTGTTCCTGTCGCTGCTGGTGATCCTGGGCGTGCGCACCTGGCTGGGCACGGAAGCGTTCGAGGAGTGGGGCTGGCGCATTCCGTTCCTGCTGTCGATCGTGCTGCTGGGCGTGTCGGTGTGGATCCGCATGCAGCTCAACGAATCGCCGCTGTTCCAGCAGATGAAGGCCGAGGGCAAGCAGTCCAAGGCGCCGATCACCGAGAGCTTCTTCAGCAAGAACGGCAAGATCGTGTTGCTGGCGCTGCTGGGCGCCACTGCCGGCCAGGCCGTGGTGTGGTACGCGGGCCAGTTCTACGCGATGTACTTCCTGACGCAGTCGCTGAAGGTAGACGCGACTACCACATGGCTGCTCATCGCCGCGGCACTGGCGATCGGCACGCCGTTCTTCATCGTGTTCGGCTGGCTCAGCGACAGGATCGGCCGCAAGAAGATCATCATGGCCGGCTGCCTGATCGCCGCGCTGACGTACTTCCCGCTGTTCAAGGCCCTCACCCACTACGCCAACCCGGCCATCGCCGAGGCCAGCGTCAACGCACCGGTCGTGGTGCATGCCAACCCGGCGACCTGCTCATTCCAGTTCGACCCGGTGGGCAAGAAGGTCTTCACCAACTCATGCGACATCGCCACGGCGGCACTGGCCAAGGCCGGCGTGCCGTACACGATCCAGGCGGCCCCGGCGGGCAGCGTGGCGCGCGTGACGGTGGGCAACGTCGAGGTGCCCAGCTTCGAGGGCGCGGGCCTGGCCAAGGACGACAGCAAGGCCAAGACGGACGCGTTCGGCGCCGCGCTCAAGTCGGCGCTGACCGCGGGCGGCTATCCGGAGAAGGCTGATCCGGCACGCATCAACAAGCCGATGGTGCTGCTGATCCTGGTGGTGCTGGTGATCTACGTGACCATGGTGTACGGCCCGATCGCGGCGTGGCTGGTGGAGCTGTTCCCCACCCGCATCCGCTACACCTCGATGTCGCTGCCGTACCACATCGGCAACGGCTGGTTCGGCGGCTTCCTGCCGACCATCGCCTTCGCCCTGGTAGCCGCGACCGGCAACATGTACTACGGCCTGTGGTACCCGATCATCGTGGCACTGATGACCTTCGTGATCGGCTCGCTGTTCCTGCGAGAGACCAAGGACGTAGACATCACGCAGCACTGACGTCTCTCTCCCCTCGCGATGTGCAGCAACGCCGGCGCTTGCCGGCGTTGTTGTTTTTTGCGCCGGACAGTTTCGAGGACGCAAGTCCGAGCCGGGACGTATCGCGGGTCTCCGCAGCCCTTCCGGCCGTCATCCGGCGAAGCCGGGATCCTTCGCCGTCGCTTCTGCTCGCCTGCCGTTGCTCTTGGCTCGTCATCCACGCGAAGGCGGGGATCCATGGACTTTTCACGCTAAACCAAGTGCGAGTCCGGAACGAAAGAGCCAAAGCTTCCGTCCGTCTAAAGCCGGCCGGGTCACTTTTCTTTGCTGACCCAAAGTCCGACTGGATTCCCTTCGGTCAAACGTAACCCAAAGAAAGGGTCTTCCCCGGCACAGCAATCCAACGACCGGAAGAGAAGGCCTTGCCTTCGCGAGTTGGCACCAGCCTCCACGCTCAGCAGCGCACGTCCTGTGCGCTGCCCTCCGGGGCTTGGGATGTGGTCTGCTGTTCAACAACAAGAGCACCACACACGGTTGCTTCTGTTGTTGCGGCCTGCTTAAGCCCGAAACCCAGGCTTTCGCTGGATGACGAGCGAAAACCATGCGTCGCGACTGAGCGACATCGGTACAGCGTGAAAAGTCCTTGGATTCCCGCCTTCGCGGAAATGACGAGCAAGGGCAACTGCGACAGGGATCCGGCTTTCGCCGGGATCAGGAGCGAAGGGCATGAGCGCCGCGCCTGGAGCCGTTCTACGCCATGGCCGATTGACGAGCGACGTCGCTATTCCTTCTTCGCCTTCGCAAATGCCGCCGCCAGCGCGTTGTTCATCGGCGGTGGCGCGCTGCCGCGGTTCGCGTTGAAGTTGCGGGAATCGCGTCCGTTGTTGTCGCGACCACCGCGCGGCGAACCACCTCGGTTGTCGCGATCCTCACGCTGCCCGCGCGGTGCCGGCGCGCTGTCGTCAAGTCGACGCGTGAGGGCGATGCGCTTGCGGGCGACGTCGACTTCCAGCACCTTCACCTTGACGATGTCGCCCGCCTTCACCACTTCGCGCGGATCCTTCACGTACTTGTCGGACAGCGCGGAGATGTGGATCAGGCCGTCCTGGTGCACGCCGATGTCGACGAACGCGCCGAATGCGGCGACGTTGCTCACCACGCCTTCCAGGATCATGCCTTCGCGCAGGTCCTTGATGTCCTCCACGCCGTCGGCGAAACGCGCGGCCTTGAACTCCGGACGCGGATCGCGACCTGGCTTTTCCAGTTCCTTGAGGATGTCGCGCACGGTCGGCACGCCGAAAGTCTCGTCGATGAACTGCTCGGGCTTGAGCGTGCGCAACAGCGACGCATCGCCGATCAGTTGCTTCACCTCGCGGCCGCACTGGCGCAGGATGCGCTCGACCACTGGGTAGGCCTCGGGGTGCACGGACGATGCGTCCAGCGGCTGGTCGCCGTCGTTGATGCGCAGGAAGCCGGCGCACTGCTCGAACGTCTTCTCGCCCAGGCGCGGCACCTTCAGCAGCTCCTTGCGCGACTTGAAGGCACCGTTCGCATCGCGATAGACCACGATGTTCTCCGCCACCGTCGAGGACAGGCCCGACACACGCGTGAGCAACGCGCTGGACGCGGTGTTGACGTCCACGCCGACCGCGTTCACGCAGTCCTCGACCTTCGCGTCCAGTGCGCGTGCCAGCTTGAACTGGTCCACGTCGTGCTGGTACTGGCCGACGCCGATCGCCTTGGGTTCGATCTTCACCAGTTCCGCCAGCGGATCCTGCAGGCGGCGCGCGATCGACACCGCGCCACGCAGCGACACGTCCAGGCCCGGGAATTCCTTCGCCGCGAACTCCGACGCCGAATACACCGACGCGCCGGCCTCGCTGACGACGATCTTCTGCATCTTCAGCTCGGGCGCCAGCTTGATCAGGTCGCCGGCGAGCTTGTCGGTCTCGCGCGACGCAGTGCCGTTGCCGATGGCGATCAGCTCCACCGAATGCTTCGCGCACAGCGCGCGCAGCACCATCAGCGACTGGTCCCACTGGCGCTTGGGTTCGTGCGGGTAGATGGTCGCGGTGTCGACCAGCTTGCCGGTGCGGTCCACCACGGCCACCTTCACGCCGGTGCGCAGGCCCGGGTCGAGGCCGAGCACGGACTTCGGCCCGGCGGGAGCGGCCAGCAGCAGGTCCTTGAGGTTGTCGCCGAACACGTCGATGGCTTCGGCTTCAGCCTTCTCGCGCGCCTGCGCGAACAGGTCGAGCGTGAGGTGCAGGTGCAGCTTGGCCTTCCACGTCAGGCGGCAGGAATCGATCAGCCACTTGTCGGCGGCGCGGCCCTGCGCCTTGATGCCCGCGTGCAACGCGACGCGGCCTTCGGCCTGCAGGTGCCCGGCCTCCGCATCGCTGCCGGGATCGAGGTCGAGGAACAGGAATTCCTCGCGACGGCCGCGGAACAGCGCGAGCAGGCGATGCGAGGGAATCTTCGCCAGCGGCTCGGCGTGATCGAAGTAGTCGCGGAACTTCTCGCCTGCCGCTTCCTTGCCTTCGGCCACGCGCGAACGGATCACGCCGACGTCGGTCAGCCAGTTGCGCAGTTCGCCGACCAGCGCCGCGTCCTCGCCCCAGCGCTCCATCAGGATCGCGCGCGCGCCGTCGAGCGCGGCCTTGGCATCGGCCACGCCCTTCTCCGCGTCGACGAACGTCGCCGCGAACTCTTCCGGCACCCGCGTCGGATCGGCCAGCAGGCCATCGGCCAGCGGCTCCAGCCCCGCCTCGCGCGCGATCTGCGCACGCGTGCGGCGCTTGGGCTTGTACGGCAGATACAGGTCTTCCAGACGCGCCTTGCTGTCGGCCGACTCGATCTCGCCGCGCAGCTCGTCGGTCATCTTGCCCTGCTCCTCGATGCTGGCCAGCACCGCGGCGCGGCGGTCTTCCAGTTCGCGCAGGTAGGTCAGGCGCGTTTCGAGGTTGCGCAGCTGCGTGTCGTCCAGGCCGCCGGTGACTTCCTTGCGGTAGCGCGCGATGAACGGCACGGTCGCGCCTTCATCGAGCAGGCCGATGGCGGCCTGCGCCTGTTGCGGCTGGGCACCGATCTCCTCGGCGATGAGACGGGCAATCTTCGCTGCGATCTGCTTGTGGTCCTGCATTGCTTCCAATCGTCAAAGCCCCGGCATTTCCGGGTGAAGCGCGATTGTCGCAACGCCCGCCATCGTGCGGTACCCGTTGACAGGAGCGCGCGGATACCGCTGCACCACGTTGCGTGCACGACGCGCCCCGTTCACATCGCCTGAATCGCGCCGCGACCACGATGCGGCGGTGCCATTGCCAGGAGGTCGCATGTCCGCCCATGTCCACGGCATCGAGCAGCCGCAACCTGGTTGGCCGCTGCTGGTCACGGCCGTGCCGTTCGCGCTGATCGGGCTGGCGTGTCTGGTCGGCGGCGCCTGGCTGCTGCGCCTGGGAGGCAGTGCGTATTACCTGATCGCCGGCGCGGCGATGACCGCCACCGCGTGGCTGCTGTGGCGGCGGCGCAATGGCGCGCGTCATCTGTACGCACTGTTCCTGCTCGGCACGACAGTCTGGGCCGTGGTGGAGGTCGGCCTGGACTGGTGGCAGCTGGTGCCGCGCATCGACGTGGTGGTGGTGCTGGGACTGCTGCTGTTGCCGCCGTGGATCTCGCGCCGCCTGCACGGTGGACGCGTCGCCGGTTGGAAGGCCACCGCGCCGCTTTGGCTCGCGCTGATGATCGCGCTGGTGGTGGCGTTGCTGGCGATGACGCGCGACACGCACCGTCTCGATGGCGAACTGCCGGGCGCGCGCGTTTCGGTGCCGGCCCGCTACGGCGACGTGCCGGACGACGATTGGTCCGCCTACGGGCGCTCGTGGCGCGGCAACAAGTGGTCGCCGCTGGCGCAGATCACACCGCGCAACGTGCGCGACCTGGAAGTCGCCTGGCAGGTGCGCACCGGCGACACGCGCCGCCCCACGGATCCGCCGGAGTTCACCTACGAAGTCACGCCGATCAAGGTGGACGACACGCTGTACCTGTGCACGCCACACAACCACGTGCTCGCGCTGGACGCCGAAACCGGACACGTCAGGTGGCGGTTCGATCCGGGCATCCGCGTCTCGCAGCGGATGCAGCACCTGACCTGCCGCGGCGTCTCCTATCACGATGCCCGATGGCCAGGTGCGGCGCGCGCAGCCGACGGCGAGTGCCCGCAGCGCATCCTCATGGCCACCAACGATGCGCGGCTGATCGCGCTGGATGCCCGCACCGGCAAACCTTGCGCGCGGTTCGGCGACAACGGCTCGCTGAACCTGTGGCCCGGCATGCCGGCCTACCAGGAGGGCTGGTTCCAGTTCACCTCCGCCCCGCTGGTGACGCGCGGGCTGGTGGTGGTGGGCGGCGCGATCTACGACAACATTTCCACGCACGTGCCCTCGGGCGTGATCCGTGCGTTCGACGTGGTGAGCGGGCGGCTGGTGTGGAACTTCGATCCGGGCCATCCCGACGACACCGCGCCGCTGCCGCCGGGGCGCCGTTACAGCTGGTCCTCGCCCAACAGCTGGAGCACCTCCGCCGCTGACGAATCGCTGGGGCTGATCTACGTGCCGATGGGCAACGGTGCCATCGACCAGTGGGGCGGCAGGCGCCCGCCGACGACCGAGCGCTTCTCCAGTTCAGTGCTCGCGCTGGACATCGCCACCGGCCGCCTGCGCTGGGTGTTCCAGACCGTGCACCACGACCTGTGGGACATGGACGTGCCGGCGCAGCCGGCGCTCATCGACCTGACGCTCCCGGGCCGCGGCACGGTGCCGGCGCTGGTGCAGGTGACCAAGACCGGCAACCTGTTCGTGCTCGACCGCCGCACGGGGCAGCCGGTGCATCCGGTCCGCGAGCAACCGGTCCCGCAGGGCCCGGCGCCGGGCGACTGGACTTCGCCCACGCAGCCGGTTTCCAGCGTCACGGTGGCGCCGCCGCGTCCGGTGCGCGAGGCGGACATGTGGGGCGCGACGATGCTCGGGCAGATGGTGTGCCGCATCCACTTCAAGCGCCTGCGCTACGAGGGGCCGTTCACGCCGCCGTCGTTGCAGGGCACGCTGGTGTTCCCCGGCAACTTCGGCGTGATGGACTGGGGCGGCATGGCGGTGGATCCGGTGCGCCAGGTCGCCTTCGCGCATCCCAACTACCTGGGATTCGTCGACCGCCTGGTGCCGCGGCAGAGGCCCGGCGAGCACGCACGGCAGCGCGGCCCCGCCGGTGCTTCCGATCGCGGCGGCTCGTCCGAGCACGGACTCAACCCCAACCTCGGCGCGCCCTTCGCGGTCGAACTCAATCCGTTCCTCTCGCCGGTCGGCCTGCCCTGCCAGGCGCCGCCGTGGGGGTACGTGGCCGGCGTCGACCTGGTGACGGGCAAAGTCGTCTGGCAGCGCAGGAACGGCACGATCCGCGACGAGTCGCCGGTGCCCGTGCCGTTCAAGCTCGGCGTCCCCTCGCTCGGCGGGCCGATCATGACCGCCGGCGGCGTGGCCTTCATGGGCTCGACGCTTGACTACTACCTGCGCGCCTACGACGTCACCACCGGCGAGCAACTGTGGCAGGCGCGCCTGCCTGCGGGCGGCCAGGCCACGCCGATGACGTACCGGTCCGCCGCCAGCGGCCGGCAGTTCGTGGTGATCGTCGCCGGCGGTCATGGTTCGCTCGGCACGAAGCTGGGCGATCACGTGATCGCGTACGCGCTGCCCAAGGGCGAAGCGTCTCGCTGACGCGCGCTGCCGTCAGTCGCACAGGTCCAGCACCGGCAGCGCGTGTCGCGCGCAGAAGTCGCGGTACGCCTGCAGTTGCGAATGCGCATCGGCGCGGGACTTCACCACGTCGCCGGGGCCGAGGAATTCGACGCTGCCCATCACCACGACCAGCGCCGTCATGTCCTCCTCGCCGGTGACCTTCCACCAGTCGGTGTTGCCGGGTGGTTCGTACACGTAGTCGCCGGGGCCGATGACCTCGCCGGTGCACAACGTGCGATAGCCGCTGAGGTTGTAGGCGTGGATCTCGCCGGTGTGGCGGTGCAGCGGCATCACCGCACCGGGCGTCATGCGCAGCAGTTCGACGAAGCCACGGCCATCGCGGAAGAAGCGCAGCGGTTTCCACGCTTTCTCGGCGCTCATCGGGATCCACGGCGCCTCGCCCGGGCCGACGCGGGCTGGCAGGAATTCGCGGCGCGACAATGACGGGCCTGGTGCGGACATGGCGGGTTCCTGATCCTGGACGATGCCCGTTACCGTAGGCTTGTGCTGGCTCCCCGGACAGGCCAGTTTCGATGCATCCACAGGAACCAGTATTCGAGTTTCCGCTGTCGCTGGACGGTCCGCCCGCCGGCCGTACGCGCCTGCTGCACGAGCAGCTGCGCGCCGCGATCCTCGACGGCCGGCTGCGCGCCGGGGCGGAGCTGCCGTCCACGCGCCGCGTCGCATCCGCATACGGGCTGGCCCGCAATACCGCGA
>NZ_DASRTS010000059.1:0-10286 GCF_035655815.1 Lysobacter sp. | reverse complement strand
CGGGCGCCGCCACTACTCCAGCTAACGCGCCGACGGCGCCGACCGCCACGCCGGCCAAGGGAGCGGCGTCATGAGCAAGAAGAAATCGATCAAGCTCAACGAGCTGGACTTCAACAACATCGGTTCGTGGCCGCGACAGGCACAGATCGGCTTCTGCGTCATCGTCGCCCTCTTCATCGTCGCGGGCGCCTGGTATTTCTTCGTGAGCGACAAGCGCACGGAGCTGGAAGGCCTGGAGCGCACGGAAGTCGACCTGCGCGCCGAGTTCGAGAAGGAGCAGGGCAAGGCTTCCAACCTCGAACCGCTGAAGCAGCAGCTCGCCCAGATGGAGCAGCAGTTGCAGCAGATGCTGCGCCAGCTGCCGAGTAAGACCGAGATGCCCGACCTGATCGTGGACATCTCGCAGACGGCGCTCGCAACCGGCATCACCAACGAGCTGTTCCAGCCAGGCGCGGAGCAACCGAAGGAGTTCTACGCCGAGAAGCCCATCGCGTTGCGCATGGTAGGCAGCTACCACCAGTTCGGCGGCTTCGTCAGCGGCGTGGCCTCGCTGCCGCGCGTGGTGATCATGACCATGCACGACATCTCGCTGAAGCCGCGCGGAAAGGAAGGCGGTGTGATCACGCCGAACAGCCCACTGGAACTGGCCGGCACGGTCAAGACCTATCGCTATCTGGACGAAGAAGAAGTCGCCAAGCAGGAGCAGGCCGCGCAAGGTGCGGCCGGCAAGCAGGGGGGAACCTGAGATGCGCGCAAGCTTCAAACGTGACGGCGCACGCCGCGCTCTCGCGCTCGCGCTGTCGCTGCCCCTGGTGCTCGGCGTCGCCGGCTGCTCGCGTGGCGTGACCAGCACGCCGGGCGAGGCGCCGAACCTCGAGAAGTGGGTTGCCGAGGTCAAGGCGCGTCCGGCGCCGCCGCTGGAACCGCTGCCGGTGATGCAGCAGTTCGAGACGTTCGAATACAACGCATACGCGATGCGCGATCCGTTCAGCACGGCGTTCACCGACGAAGGTGGCGGCAATGGTCCGCGTCCGGACTCGCAGCGCCGCAAGCAGACGCTGGAGCAGTTCCCGCTCGACAGTCTGGACATGGTTGGCACGCTGGGCGGCGGCAAGAACGTCATCGCCCTGGTCATGGCACCCGACAAGGTGACCTACCGCGTGCAGCCGGGGAATTACCTGGGGCAGAGCGATGGCCGCGTCACCGCGGTGTTCGAGGATCGCATCGAGCTGGTGGAACTGGTGCCGGATGGCGCGGGTGGATGGCTGGAGCGTCCCGCCACGGTCGCGTTGGAAGATCAATAGGATTCTGGGGGAAACACGATGACCGTTTTTAAACCGGAGTGCCGTGAGCCGGCCTGCTCCAACGCCACCCGCGTGCGGTCCGACCGCCGCCCTCTGCTGCTGCGCAGCGGTTCCGTAGGCCTGGTGGTCGGTGCGATCGCCGCCATGAGCGCCGTGCATGCAGCCGCGCCGGTGCCTGCGACCGCGCCGGTCACGGTCGCGCCCGCGGCCAGCCCGGATCCGGCCAAGCAACTGCCGGGCGCGATCGAGGTGTCCAACATCGACTTCAAGCGCGGAACGGATGGCTCCGGCCGCCTTGTGCTGAAGTTCAGCGGTGACGGTGCCGCGCCCGACCTGCGGAACCAGGGCTCGAGTGTCGTCGTCAACGTCGGCAATGCCAAGCTGCCGGAAAGCCTGCGCAAGCCGCTCAACGTGGTTGATTTCGCCACGCCGGTGCAGCGGATCGACGCACGCGCGAGCGGCGGTGGCACGCAGCTGATCCTCAACACTAGCGGCAACTTCGAGTCGCTGGCGTACCAGACCGGCCGTGAGTACATCGTCGAGATCGTGCCGCGCACGGGCGCCGCTGCCAGCGGCCGCGCCGTTGGCCAGGCGACCACCGGCAAGGCGCCGGCTGCCGGAAGCCGCGGCTACAGCGGCCGACCGGTCACGTTCAACTTCCAGGACGTGCCGGTGCGCACTGTCCTGCAGCTGATCGCCGAAGAGTCCGGGCTGAACGTCGTGGCTGCCGACACCGTGTCGGGCAACGTCACGCTGCGCCTGATGAACGTGCCGTGGGACCAGGCGCTCGACATCGTCCTGCAGGCCAAGGGCCTGGACAAGCGCCGCAGCGGCAACGTGGTGTGGGTCGCGCCGCAGGCGGAGATCGCCAAATACGAGCAGGACAAGGAAGACGCACGCATCGCGCTCGACAACCGCGTCGACCTGCAGACCGAGTACGTGCAGATCAACTATCACAACGCCTCGCAGATCTTCAAGGCGCTGACCGAAGCCAAGGGCATTGGTGGCGGTGGCGGTGGTAGCGGCAACAGCAGCAACGACAGCGGCTTCCTGTCGCCGCGCGGCCGCCTTGTGGCTGACGAGCGCACCAACACGCTGATGATCAGCGACATCCCGAAGAAGATCGCGGAGATGAAGCAGCTGATCCACGTGATCGACCGGCCTGTCGACCAGGTGCTGATCGAGGGGCGCGTCGTCATTGCGCAGGATACGTTCGCGCGTGAGCTGGGCGCTCGCTTCGGCATTGCCGGCCAGAAGGACGGCAAGTATCTGTTCAACAACAACATCGAGAACAACGACAGGACGCGCGATTCCCTGGTTGAGGCGAGCGAGACCGGCGGCAATCCGACGTTGTTCAAGGGGCCGATGAGCAATCTTGCCGTACTCAATCCTACGAGTTCGGTCGCCTTGCAGATCCTCAATGCCGGCTATGCGCTCGACATCGAATTGTCAGCCATGCAGGAAGAAGGTCGCGGTGAAGTGATCTCCAATCCGCGCATCGTCACCAGCAACCAGCGCGAGGCGGTCATCCGCCAGGGCCAAGAAGTCGGTTACGTGACGATTTCGCCGTCGCAGGGCAGCACGACCATTCCTATCCCTAACGTCCAGTTCAAGGACGTGCTGCTGGAGCTGAAGGTCACGCCGACCATTACGCATGACGGCCGTGTATTTCTGAACATGAACGTCAAGAAGGACGAGGTCGAAGGCTTCGTCGACACCTCGATCGGGCAGGTGCCGACCATCGCCAAGCGCGAGGTCAACACCGCCGTGCTCGTGGAGGATGGGCAGACGGTGGTGATCGGCGGCGTGTACGAGTTCCGCGACCGCAGCGATGTCTCGAAGGTGCCGTTCCTGGGCGACGTTCCATTCCTTGGCAACCTCTTCAAGAAGAAGGGTCGCAGCAAGGACAAGGCCGAGCTGCTGATCATGGTCACGCCGAAGGTTATGAAGGTCGAACAGCGCGGGTGAGCGGTACGTCATCAGGCTCTACGCCAAAGAGGGCCTTCGGGCCCTCTTTGCATTTGCGGCAGGGTGTCCACCGGAATGGCGATGGTCGGCCGCTGAATGGGTGACAGCCGCGTTGAACCGCGGCGGCCGACTTCGGTCAAACTGCAGCCAGCCACCCCGCGAGACGCCCATGGACCGCCGCAGCGACGACCTTCCCCGCCTGTACGATGCTTTCCGCGACCTGCGACAGGCGCTGTCGGCGGAGATCATTGGCCAGGCCGGGCTGATCGATCGCCTGCTCATCGCCCTGCTGGCCGACGGGCATTTGCTGGTCGAAGGGGCGCCCGGCCTGGCCAAGACCAGCGCTATCCGCGCGCTCGCCGCGCGGCTGCAGGCCGATTTCGCCCGTGTGCAGTTCACCCCGGACCTGCTGCCGGCCGATCTCACCGGCACGGAAGTGTGGCGTCCGCAGGAAGGCCGTTTCGAGTTCCAGGCCGGTCCCATCTTCCATCCCATCCTGCTCGCGGACGAGATCAACCGTGCGCCTGCGAAGGTGCAGTCGGCGCTGCTGGAGGCCATGGGCGAGCGCCAGGTCACCGTTGGGCGCGCGACCTACGCGCTGCCGCGGCTGTTCCTGGTGATGGCTACGCAGAATCCGATTGAGCAGGAGGGCACGTTCCCGCTGCCCGAGGCGCAACTGGACCGCTTCCTGATGTACGTCCGCATCGGCTATCCGCAGGCGGACGCCGAGGCCGAGATCCTGCGGCTGGCCCGCGAGCGCGCACGCCAGACGCTGCACGAAGCAGCGCCGCCGGTCGAGCGCATGCCGCTGGAGCAGGTGTTTGCCGCGCGCGAAGTCGTGCTCGGCCTGCATGTCGCGCCAGCGGTGGAGCGCTATCTGATCGAACTGGTGCTGGCATCGCGCGACGCCGGGCGCTATGACGCGAACCTGGCGCGCCGCATTGCCTGGGGTGCGAGTCCACGCGGATCCATCGCGCTGGAACGCTGCGCGCGTGCACATGCCTGGCTGGCCGGCCGGGATTTCGTCACGCCCGATGACGTACGTGCCGTCGCGCCGGACGTGCTGCGGCATCGCATCCTGCCCAGCTATGAGGCCACGGCCGAAGGCTGGGACGGCGAACGGCTCGTTGCCGAACTGCTGCAGCGTGTGCCGCTGCCCTGAAAAGCTACCTGACGCGGATTGCGCAGATGATCGCGGAAAAGACGAATGCGGATACCGTGAGCAGGTGGTTTCGTCGCGATCGTGCTGGTCGCTGCCACCGGAAAGCGCGTGTTTCCCGCTTCATCCGTGTTCGTCCGCGTTGATCCGTGTCGAACGCGACGCAGAACCAGATGCCGAACGATCACACCCAAGACACCACGCAAGGCAACGGCATCGCGCCGACGCTGCCGGAACTGGTGGCGCTTCGCGGCACGGTTGCCGGTCGCCGTCCTGCCGAGCGTGGGCGGTTCGGTAGCAGCGGTCATGCGCTGTCGCCGTTGCGTGGGCGCGGCATGGAATACGCGGAATCGCGCGAATATGTCGCCGGCGACGACGCGCGGCACATCGACTGGCGGCTCACCGCACGCACGGGTCGGGCACACACCAAGCTCTTCCAGGCGGAGCGTGAGCGGCTGAGCCTGATCATCGCCGACACCGCGCCTGCGCTGTATTTCGGAACACGTTTGCGGTTCAAGTCCGTGCAGGCTGCACGCGCGGGCGCGGTCGCCGCGTGGGCCGCCGTTCGCGATGGCGACCGCATCGCCGCGCTGCGCGGTTCGCTGCGCGAAGCGCCGATTCCGCCCGCATCCGGCCCGCGCGGTGCCTTGCGGGTGCTGGATGCGCTGGTGCGCTGGTACGCGCGCACTCCGCAGGACGATGCGGGACTGCCAGTCGCGCTGGATCACGCGCAACGCCTGCTGCGGCCGGGCTCGCGCGTGATCGTGCTCGCCGATCCCCAGAGCGTCGCGGTCATTCCGACGCAACGCTGGGCCGCGCTTGCGCAGCATCACGAAGTGATCGTCCTGTTGCTGACCGATCCCCTCGAAAGCGCACCGCCCAAGGCGTCGCTGCCGTTCCAGACGGTGGATCACCGTGTCGAAGTGGATCTCTCTGTCGCCGCGCAGCGGCAGGCATGGCGCAACGAGTTCGCGCGCCCGGTCGATGCCGCGATGGCGCAACTGCCCGCGCGTGGAGTGCGCGTGCAGGCGCTGTCGACACAGGCGCCAAGCGACTCGTGGCTGCCGTTGCTTGGCCGCAACCGGCCGCTGGTGGCGTGATGGCCGACGGACTCGTCCTGCGCGACATTCACGTGAGCCCGGCGCCGCCGTGGTGGCCGCCGGCGCCTGGCTGGTGGGTGGTCGCGGGCGTGCTGCTGCTTTTGGTCGCGTTGGTGTGGTGGTGGCGTGCGCGCGTGCGGCGCAGGCGTGCGCGGATCGCGGAACTGTTCGATCGCAGCGTGGCCGATGCGCAATCGCCTGCGGAACAGGTGGCGGCGATGTCGGAGCTGCTGCGCCGGGCCGGTCGGCAGCGTGATCCCGACGCCGATCGGTTGGAAGGCGAAGCGTGGCTGGCATTCCTCGATGCCGCCCCCGCGCGCCGAGGACGGCGCGCGGAAAGTGCGCCTTTCAGCCAGGGAGCCGGCCGTCTGCTGCTGGACGGTGGATATCGGCGCGAGGTCGATCCGGCCGAAGTCGAAGCTTTGCGTCGTCTCGCGCGGCAGCGCTTCCTGCAGTGGATGGGCGTCCGGTGATCGATTCGCTGCTCGCGCCGTTGCTCTCACTCAACGAACAGTTCGCCTGGCCGTGGATGTTGCTCGCATTGCCGTTGCCACTGCTCGCGCGCTGGCTGCTGCCGCCGGCGCGCGGTGGCGCTTCGGCCGCGCTGCGCGTGCCGTTCGGCGAGCGGCTGGATCGTGTCGCTCGTGCCGGCGGGCGCAGCGTGCTGGGTGGCCGCGTGAGCGTGCTGGTGTGGCTTGGCTGGATCCTGCTGTGCGTCGCGGCCGCCAGGCCACAGCAACTGGGCGAAGCAGTGCAGCCGCCGCAGGCCGGGCGCGATCTCATGCTGGCGCTCGATCTGTCGGGCAGCATGCGCGAGCCGGACATGGAGCTCGGTGGACGCGCGGTGGATCGCCTTACCGCGGCGAAGGCCGTGCTTGCGGACTTCCTCGACCGGCGTCGCGGCGATCGCGTCGGCCTCATCGTGTTCGGTCGCCGCGCCTACGCGCTCACGCCGTTGACGCATGATCTTGCTTCCGTCCGCCAGCAGCTTGAGGACAGCGTGATCGGCCTGGCCGGACAGGAAACCGCCATCGGCGACACCATCGCGCTCGCGGTGAAGCGCCTGCGTGCACAACCGGCGCAGCAGCGCGTGCTGGTGCTGCTGACCGACGGCGTCAACACTGCCGGGCTCCTGGAACCGAAGAAGGCCGCGGAGATCGCCCGAGCCGAAGGCGTGCGTATCCACACCATCGCGTTCGGCGGAGAAGGCTCGCTGTCGCTGTTCGGATTGCAGCTGCCCATGCCGGGCGCCGGCGACGAGATCGACGAATCCACCCTGCGCGATATCGCGAAGGGCACGGGCGGTCGTTTCTTCCGGGCGCGCGACACCTCGCAGCTCGCCGGCATCTATGCCGAGATCGACCGCCTGGAGCCGATCGAACGCCCGGGTCAGGCGGTTCGCCCGCGCATCGAACGCTACGTGTGGCCGCTGGGTGCGGCGTTCGCGTGCGCCCTGCTGGCATTCGCGTGGCCGCGCAGGAGGCTGGCATGAACCTGGCGTCCTTCGATCCGGCCATGTTGCACCTGCTGCGGCCACACTGGCTGTGGGCGCTGTGCGGACTGCCGCTACTGTTCGTGCTGTGGCGCGTGCGGCGGCGACGCGCGAGCGTGTGGCGCGAAAACGTGGATGCACACCTGCTGCCGCACCTGCTGGTCGAGAAGGGCGACAGTCGCTCGCGCTGGGCATGGGGCGCCGCGATGCTCGGCTACGTTCTCGCCGTGTTCGCACTGGCCGGGCCGAGCTGGCGCCAGAGCGCGCAGCCCTTGTGGCAAAGCCGCACGCCGCTGGTGATCGCACTGGATCTTTCCGGCGCGTCGCTTGCCGGCGATCTGCCTCCCACGCGGCTGGCACAGGCACGCGCCAAGATCGCCACGCTCCTGCGCGAGCGGCAGGGAGGACAGGTGGGGCTGGTGGTGTTCGCGCAGGACGCCTTCACCGTTGCGCCGTTGACCGAAGACGCGGGCAACGTGGCGTTGTTCCTCGATGCACTGTCGCCGGACGTGATGCCTGTCGATGGGCAGCGCGCCGATCGCGCCATCGAATGGTCGGCGGGATTGCTGCGGCAGGCAGGATTCACGCAAGGCACGATCCTGCTGATCGCGGACCACGCGGATGACGATGCGCGCGAGGCAGCCGCGAAGGTGCGTGCCCAGGGATTCCAGGTCGATGTACTGGGCATGGGCACGTCAGCGGGCGCCACCTACAAGCGCGGCGATGGCGCGTTTGTACAGGCGCGATTGGATGCCGGCTCGTTGCGCGCCGTGGCATCCGCCGGTGGCGGCCGCTACGCGGACATCGCCACCGACGATGCCGATCTGCGCGCGCTGGGCGTACTCGATCCGGACGCTCGCCTGGGCAGTGGCGATGCCGAACGCGTCGCCGAACTGCGGGGCCGGGCGTGGCTGGACGAAGGCTATTGGCTGTTGCCGCCGCTGATGCTGCTGTCGCTGCTGGCGTTCCGTCGCCGCGGGGCGCTGGCGGTCGTGCTGCTGTTCCTCGCAATGCCGCAGGCGCGTGCGGCCGATTGGTGGCGTCGCGCCGACCAGGTGGAGCACGCGCAGATGGATTCGGCCAGCCAGGCGTATCGAAGTGGCGACTTCGCGAAGGCCGCGCAGCAATACCAGGAGCTCGACAGCGCGGACGCCCACTACAACCGCGGCAATGCGCTCGCCAAGGCCGGACAGTATCCGCAGGCGATCGCCGCGTACGATCAGGCGCTGAAGCGCCAGCCGGGAATGGAGGATGCAATCGCGAACCGGCGCGCCGTCGAGGTTGCGATGAAGCGCAAGCCGCCGCAGGGCGGCGGTTCGGGTTCGCAGTCGCCGCCATCCCGGTCGAAAGACCACGATCAGAGGCAGGGCGACTCGCAGGCATCGCAATCGCCTTCGCAGTCACAGCCGCAGCAGCCGAAGCCGCAGGACGATGCGAAACGCGACAGCGGACAACAGCCTCCGTCGCAGGCCGACGCGCAGTCGCAGCAGGCCGCTGACGCCGCACAGCGCGAGCGCATGCAGCGGGCGCTGGAACAGCAGCGGGGCGCACAGACGCAGCAGCAACGCAAGCAGGAACGCGCCAACGAAACTCCGCAGCAACGCGAGCAGCGCCTGGCGAACGAGGCCTGGCTGCGCCGCGTGCCAGACGATCCGGGCGGATTGCTGCGCGAGAAATTCCGGATCGAGCACGAACGCCGACAGTCCAGTGGCGAGGCCTCTCCATGAACGCACGTCCCTCGCATGCGCGAAGCCTCGCCGCTTTCGCCTTGTTCCTGCTGCTGGCCCTGCTGAGCCTGGATGCCTCGGCGCAGATACGCGCCTGGGTGGATCGGGATCGCATCGCCGCGGGCGAAACGGTGACGCTCAACATCGAGACGACGTCCACGACTACGGCCGAGCCCGATTACGCGCCGCTGATGTCGGACTTCTTCCTGAGCGGACACACCAGTCGCCGCGAGTTCGTGATGGAAAACGGACGCAGCACGATCCGCACGCTGTTCGCGGTGGCGTTGCGGCCGCGACGCGACGGCATCATCACCGTTCCTGCATTGCAGGTCGGCAGCCTGCGTACGCAGCCGATCCCGCTCACCGTGGCACCCGCCGCCGCGCGCAGGCCGGCGCATGCCGGCGACGATGTATTCATCGAAAGCCAGGCCGACGACGATGCTCCTTACGTGCAGCAGTCCGTCGGCTGGGTGGTGCGCCTGTATTCCGTGGCGCCCCTGATATCCGGCCAGCTCGACCAGCCTGCGCCCGACGGCGCCTCGCTGCAGCGGGTGGGCGACGATGCGCAGTACCAGCGCAACATCGGCGGGCGGCGCTACAACGTGGTGGAGCGACGCTTCCTGCTGGTGCCCGAGCGCAGCGGCGAACTCGTCATTCCGCCCGCGCATTTCGAAGGGCGCGGTGCCGGTGGTTTCTTCGACGATCTGTTCGGCGACCGCGGCGGCGCGCTGGAAGCGCAGGCCGCGCCGGCCACGTTGCAGGTGCAGGCCGTGCCGGCGAACGCGCCGCAGCCGTGGTTGCCGCTGCAGAACCTGCAATTGCGTTACCAGTCCACGCCGCAGGACTTGCGCGCCGGCGCCGCCGCGACGCTGACGCTGGAGGCGGTGGCCGACGGTGCGACCGCCGCGCAGATGCCCGAACTGCAGTTGCCGACCATCGAGGGCGTGCAGGTGTTCGCCGAGCCCGTGCAGGCGGACGAGCGCTTTGTCGACGGACGTCCACGCGTCAAGCTGACGCGTCGCTTCTCGCTGGTGCCGTCCCGCGAGGGACAGGTGCAGCTCGCCGGCGTGCAGATGAACTGGTGGGACGTGCGATCCGGCAATCCACGCACCACGCGCCTGCCACCGCTTTCGTGGACCGTTGCGCCGGGCAGCGCAGCCTCTTCCACTGTCCTGCCGGCGCCTTCCGCAGCGAATTCCCCGGGGGGAATCAACGCATCCGGCACGCAGCCCGCGAACGTGACCGATCTCGGCGGCGCGAATCGCGCCTGGGTGCTGGCGGCACTGCTGTTCGCCGCGCTCTGGCTGTTCACGCTAGTGTGGGGGCTGCATCGCGGCGAGGGCGTGAAGGCCGCCGTAAAGCCCGATCCAGCGTTGCCGGATGCAGAGCCCGCCAGGTCCCACGTCGACCTGAAGCGCCTGCTCGACCGTGCGGATCTGGGCGAGGTGGCCGACGGTCTGTGTTCGATAGTCCGGCCACCTGCGCGGGATCTCGACGAGGTCCGCGAGCGCCTCGACGATCCGCAACAGCGCCAGG
>NZ_DASRTS010000058.1:0-20313 GCF_035655815.1 Lysobacter sp. | reverse complement strand
CTGGTGCATCCGGACGACCGCATCGGCGAGCCGTACCTGCGCTGCGATCCGGCCAAGGTCATCGCCATCGTCGAGACCGACGCACCCGACCGCAACTCGCCGTTCTCGCCGCCGGACGCGACCTCGCGCCAGATCGCCGCGAACCTGCTCGACTTCTTCGCCCATGAAGTGCGTCGCGGCCGCCTGACGCCGCAGCTGCTGCCGCTGCAGTCGGGCGTGGGCAACATCACCAACGCCGTGCTGGCCGGTCTGGCCGACGCGGGTTACCGCGACCTCACCGCCTTCACCGAGGTCATCCAGGACGGCATGCTCGATTTGCTCAAGCGCGGCGTGCTGCGCATGGCCTCGGCGACGTCGTTCTCGCTCAGTCCCGCGGCGATCGACGAGTTCCTGGACCACGTCGACTACTACCGCGAACGCATCGTGCTGCGCACGCAGGAGATGTCGAACCATCCCGAACTGGTGCGCCGCCTGGGCTGCATCGCGATGAACGGCATGATCGAGGTGGACATCTACGGCAACGTCAATTCCACGCACATCGCCGGCAGCAAGATCATGAACGGCATCGGCGGCAGCGGCGACTTCGCGCGCAACGCCTACCTGTCGGTTTTCATGTCGCCCAGCACGGCGAAGAACGGCGCGATTTCCTCGATCGTCCCGATGGCCAGCCACGTCGACCATACCGAACACGACGTCATGGTGGTTGTAACCGAGCAGGGCCTGGCCGACCTGCGCGGGCTGGCACCGAAGCAGCGCGCCCAGCGCATCATCGACATCTGCGCGCACCCCGATTACCGCCCGATGCTGCAGGACTACTTCGACCGCGCCAGCCGCGAGAGCTACGGCAAGCACACCCCGCACCTGCTGGACGAAGCGTTGTCGTGGCACCAGCGGTTCGTGAAGACGGGGACGATGCGGCTGTAGATCTTGAGCCCGCGCTGCATCGATGCGCGCGTCGGCGCCTGGCTTGTGCCTGTCGGTCGTACTCGCTGGCACGTGACCAGTGGAACGTGAAAAGTCCATGGATCCCCGCCTTCGCGGGGATGACGAGCGGGAGCATTGCCACTACGGCTACGGCTATCGCTATCGCTGTTGCTGTTGCTGTTGCTGTTGCTGTTGCTGTTGAACAGCCAACCACATTTCTAGACCCGTAGGGCGCCGCACATGGATGTGCGGCGCTGAGCAAGGAGGCACGGATGCCGACTTGCGGGGCCCCGACTCCTCTTCCGGTCATGGGATTGCTTCGTCAGGAAAGACCCTTTCTTTGGGTTACTTTTCTTTGGGTCAGCAAAGAAAAGTGACCCGGCCGGCTTTAGGCGGCCGGAAGCTTTGGCTCTTTCGTGACGGACGCGAATGGGAAAGCGTGAAAAGTCCTTGGATTCCCGCCTTCGCGGGAATGACGGGCTAGAGCGATGAGCAAGCAAAAATGGATCCCGGCTTTCGCCGGGATGACGGGGCAAGGCGGTAGCTATCACCATCCGAGGGACAAGGCGCGAACGCGAGCAGCCGGTCGTACGATCAGTAGCTGACTACCCACCCACCGCCTTCATATACGCCTCCAACCCCCGCTCCCTCGTCTCGTGGAACGTCTCCCCCGTAGGCGAGAACGACACGATCCGGTCGGGCCGGAAGTTGCGGAAATCCTGGCGCAGGCGACACCACGCCCCCAGCGTCCAGCTGCCGCCCCAGAACGCCAGGCACAACGGCTCGATCTCGCGCTCGCTCGCGCGCGCATCGTTGTCGCGGTAGCTCATGCGCAACACCTGTGCGGCGATGATCGCTGCGTGCAGATCATCGATCAGGCCGCTGTTCTCCAGCCGCTGCACCTCCGGCGCGAAGATGCGCGTGTGCGAACTGCGTTCGCGCAGGTCCGAGGGAAGCACGGCCTCGATCTTCAGCAGCGCCGCCGCGGCCTCGCGTGCCAGGCGCTTGCCGCCGAACGCACGCACGAAGCGCGTGCCGACCACCAGGGCTTCGAGCTCGTCGGGCGTGAACATCAGCGGGGGGATGTCCGAGCCCTTGCGCAGCAGATAGCCCACGCCGGCCTCGCCTTCGATGGGTACGCCGGAACGCTGCAGGTCGGCCACGTCGCGGTACACCGTGCGCAGCGACACGCCGAGCGTCTCGGCCAGATGCTGCGCGGTGATTGCGGAGCGGCGGCCACGCAGGGCATGGATCAGCAGGAAGAGTCGGTCGGCGCGGCGCATGCGACATGATCGCGCGGCCGCGTGCGGCACTCAATCCGCACGCCGGCGCATGGCGCGGTCATGCGCGCAGCTCCGAACGTGCGGTCGGGGCAAGGCGCAGGCGTTGCGGCGGTTCCCTCAGGCCGCGCAGCAGTGCCTGTGCGATGGCGGTGCGCCAGCCTTCGTCCGCGACCAGTGCCTGCTCGTAATGGTCATGCGCATGCACGCTGTCGAAGCGTGCGAACCACACCAGCACCTGCTCGCCTTCGCGCACCGGCAGACGCGCGAAGGTGTTCTCGCTCGCGTCGGTGACGTACAGGCCGGCAACGTCCGCACCGGCCGCGCGCAGGCGCGGCGCGAGCTGCGCTTCGAAACGTTGCAGGAAACCGTCTTCGGCCGGCGCGTCCAGCAGGCAGATGCCGGCTTCGAACAGCCCGGCCGGCTCATGCGTTGCACCGACCGCGGGACGTTCCTGCGAAGCCGGCGGGAGTCCGCTGTCCTTGCGTGCCGGCCGCAACAACAGCACGTTGTCGCTGTCGATCATCGTGGCATTGGCGGCGTTGCGATGCTTCTGCCACGTGGGTCCACCGTAGAAACCGGCCAGCGCTTCGGCGCGCACCGGCATGTCGGCAAAGCCGCGCATCCACACGAAGCGGTCGGCATGGTCCAGGTCGCGGAACTGGCCGATGACGTGCATGCCCACCGCTTCCTGCGGTTCGACGAACTCACGGTCGAACAGGTCGATGAGCTCGTCGCGTCGACCCGGATGCAGCGTGTACTGACGCAGTTCGATCACGCCATCGTCGTGCAGCAGGCGTCCGTTCCCGTCCGTACGACGGAACCACATGTGCCAGTTGGTTTCCCAGCTCGCGCCGCCGTCGCTGGAGAACGCCTGCTGCCAATGCGCGGTGTTGGCGCTGACCTGGTTCCAGACGAAGCGCACGCGGATCGGGCGTCCCTCGTGTTCGGCATCGCCGAAGAAGGTGCCGGCGCCCTGCTCGAAGGCACCGACCATCGGGGGTTCCAGCACGCCATCGTGGTTGCCGGCCCAATAGATGCTCCATTGCCGCGTCTCCGGGTTGAACAGGCGCAGGGTCATGCCGATGAAGCGGCCGTCCACGCCGGGCCGTGTCCAGTCGCTGACGAAGTCGTCGACGTTGCCCAGTCCGCCCAGCAACGGCTGGCACAGCTGCGTGGCGCCGAAGATCTCCCAGTCGGTGGAGCCCGCGAGGCGCTGCGCGAGGCGTTCGTTGCGGATGCGCCACTGGCCGTGCAGGAAGTCGAAATCGTGTCGGCCATCGTGGCCGGTCGGGTCGCTCATCGCGGTCGATTCTTCGTTGCGAAGCAGGGGTCTGGCGACCGCGTTGAACGCCGGCAGCCAGGCGGTCTGGGCGACGGCGGCCCATTGCAGCAGCAGGCGGCGCTGGCGGTGCCAGGCCGGCTTCAGGACGGCATCGAGGGCATTGCCCATGGGAAGGTCTCTGCGGACGTGCCGATTCGCACGTCCGCAGGTTGCCGCCGCCCTGCTGCCAAGGTGCTGTCAGGAGCCTGCGTCGCTCGCCGGAAAGAACACCCGCACCGCCAGCCCGCGTCCCTCGAGGCCGCCGTCCACCTCGATGCGCGCGTGATGGGTACGCGCGATGCGGGCCACCAGCGACAGGCCGATGCCGCTGCCGCGCTCGGCCCCGCCGTTGGCGCGATAGAAGCGGTGGAAGATGCGCTCGCGATCCTCCATCGGCACGCCAGGGCCGTCGTCGGCCACGCACAGCACGATGCTGGCGACGCCGTCGTGCACTTCGCGCCGACAGGTGACCGCAGCGTGGCCGCCTTCGCCCGCGTAGCGCACCGCGTTGTCGACCAGGTTGCGGATCAGGATGCCGAGCTGGTCGATGTCGCCCAGGATGCGGCTGTCCTCGGTCTGCAGGCTGATGCGCTGGTGGCGTTCGCGCGCCAGCGTTTCGAAGTCGCGCACCACGATCACCAGCAGCGGTGCCAGGTCCACGGGCACCAGTTCCGGAGCCTCGGTGCCGGCGTCCAACCGCGCGAGGTCCAGCAACTGTTCCGACAGGCGCGCGGCCCGTTGCACGCCGGCGCTGAGGCGGCGCAGCGCGGCATTGCGCTCGGCAGGATCCTCGGCGCGACGTGCGAGATCTGCATGGGCGCTCAGCACGGCCAGCGGCGTGCGCAGCTCATGCGCGGCATCGGCGATGAAACGCCGTTCGTTCTGCACGGCCTGGTCCACGCGCGTGAGCTGCTCGTTGAACGCCGACACGATCGGATTGAATTCGGTGGGCAGGCCGGGCGCGGCCAGCGGCGTCAGGTCCAGTGGCGGGCGCGCCTGCAACGTCTTGCGCAGCGCCGTCAGCGGTCGCAACGAGCGGCCGATCACGACCCACACGGTCAGCACGAATAGCAGGAAGATCAGCAGCGCGGCCAGCAGGCTCATGCCGACCCAGGTGCGCACCTCGCGCGCGACCATCTCCTTGGAGCGCCCCACCTGCACGACCAGGCCGCGGCGCGGATCGGACAGGCTGTAGACGTGCCACTTCTCGCCGTTGATGACGCGGCGCGCGAACCCGTCGGTGAAGTCGGGCTTGAGCGGTTCGTTGGGCGCGGCCAGCGAGTACACGACGTTGCGTCCGTTGGCCCACACCTGCCAGCTGGTCTTGTGATCGCGGATGCGGCCGTTGATCGGTGGGCGTTCGCGCGGGGGCAGGCGATCCAGCCCGTCCGGCATGGACTCCAGGATCTGCGCGGCGATCTCGCGCTGCGATTCGTCCCAGAAGCCGTAGTGCGCGCGGGAGAGCTGCCAGATCTGGCAGCCCAGCCACACCAGCCAGGCCACCAGCACGCACTTCACCGAGACCCAGGTCAGCCGCCAGCGCAGCGAGCGCGTCTTCATGCGCCGGCTCCGCCGCCGTTGATGCGATAACCCTGCCCATGCACCGTGGCGATGAGCTGCTCGCCGAGCTTGCGCCGCAACTGATGCACGTACACGGCGATGGTATTGCTCTCGATGGTGCCGGAGCTGCCGTACACCGCTTCCTCCAGCTGTTCGCGCGTGACCACGCGGCCCTGGCGTTCCATCAGCAACAGCAGTGTGCGGAACTCGTGCGCGCTCAGCGACACCGGCACGCCATCGCGCGTCACCTCGCGGCGCGAAGGATCCAGCACCACGCCGTGATGGCTCAGCACCGGCGACACGCGGCCCTGGCTGCGGCGCATCACCGCGCGCAGCCGCGCATACAGTTCGTCGGGCTGGAACGGCTTGACGATGTAGTCGTCGGCACCGGCGTCCAGTCCGGCGATGCGGTCGCTGAGCTTGTCGCGCGCGGTGATGATGAGAACCGGCGTGGTGTCGTAACGCCCGCGCACGAACGACAGCACGCTCAGCCCGGAGCTGCCCGGCAGACCCAGGTCCAGCAGCACCGCGTCATAGGAATGATCGACCAGCGCGGTCCTCGCACGCGCGGCGTCGCCCACGGTGTCCACGTGGAAACCGTGCTGGCGGATGCCGGCGCACAGCGCCTCGGCCAGCATCGTGTCGTCTTCCACCAGCAACAGGTTCACCGGCCACTCCGCCGTCGGTTCAAGGGTCGCCAGTGTCATCGGCCGCGTTTAAAAACTTCTTAAAGGCCGGCGCGCAGTCTGGCGTCGCCGTCGATCGTAACGGCCCGCGTCCGCGTCGTCGCCATCCTCCGCAGTCCCCCCGCACGGAGCCTCCATGAACGCCACCTCGCTCGCCTTCCGTCCCGTCGAACGCGCACCTGCCCCGTTGCGCGTGACCGCCGTGGCGCGCGTGGATACCGAATCGCTGCAGGCGCTGGTGCGCGAGCACGCGCAGTACACGCGGCTGGAGCGCCACGGCGATGCACGGGTTCGCGGCGATGTCCGCACGCGCCAGCTGGAGTTCGAGGAAGCGCTGTTCGAACCGCCCGTGCGCGCCTGGGCGTGGCTGGCGCGCACGGGCGGCGAGGCGGTGGGTTACGCCGCTGCGACCGTCGGCTACTCCGTGCTCGAAGGCGGCTACTGCTTCCAGCTGGATGCGCTGTACGTGCGCGATCCATGGGCGACGCATGACATCGAGGCAGCGCTGTTCGAACAGGTACGCGCCACTGCGCAGCGCCTGGGCTGCGTGCAGCTGCAATGGCAATCGCCTGCGTGGCAGTCGCACTCGCGACGATTCGATGCCGGCGCCGAACGGGCCGAATGTGTGGGTCACGTGCTGCGCCTGGGCGGCCATGACTGACCCGCAACGACCCGGCATGCACATGCCGCGGCAATCCCTCCTTCTGCTCATCCTTCTCATGACCACCGCATCGCTCACCGCCTGCAGTTCTTCGCGCTACGCGCATTCGCCGCAGTTCCGGGACGGCGGCTTCCGCAACCCGGTTGCGCCCAAGCAGCCCGGCTGGCGCGAGATGCCGCGCATGCTGTGGCGCTTCGCGTTCGGCAAGCCGGACGACGCGACGCCCGACACACCGCTGCCGGTGCAGCCGCTCACGCGCGCGCAGTTGCTGGCATCGCCGGACGGCTCGCTGTTCCGGCTGGGCCATTCCACCGTGCTGCTGAAGCTGGACGGCGGCTTCTGGCTGACCGACCCGGTGTTCTCCGAACGCGCATCTCCCGTGCAATGGGCCGGACCGAAGCGCTTCCACGCGGCGCCGATCTCGCTGGATGCGCTGCCGCCGATCCAGGGCGTGATCCTCTCGCACGACCACTTCGATCATCTCGACCGCGACGCCGTGCTGGCGCTGGCGGAGAAGACACGCTATTTCGTCGCGCCGCTGGGCGTGGGCGATTTGCTGATCGAGTGGGGCGTGGATCCGGTGAAGGTGCACCAGCTGGACTGGTGGCAGGAGACGCACTTGGGCGGCCTGCGCCTGGTCGCGACGCCGGCGCAGCATTTCTCCGGCCGGCGGCTGTTCGCCGACAACCCGACGCTGTGGGCGTCGTGGGTGATCGAGGGCGACGGCCTGCGCGTGTTCTTCAGCGGTGACAGCGGTTACTTCGACGGATTCAAGGAGATCGGCGAGCGTTACGGTCCGTTCGACCTGACCCTGGTGGAGTGCGGCGCGTACGACGCCATGTGGAGTGGCGTGCACATGCTTCCCGAGCAGACCGTGCAGGCGCACCTGGACCTGCGCGGGCGCTGGCTGCTGCCGGTGCACAACGGCACCTTCGACCTGGCGCTGCACGGCTGGCAGGAACCGTTTACACGCGTAAGCGAACACGCGAAGGAACGCGGCGTGCAACTCACCACGCCGGGCTTTGGTGAACCGGTGGCCATCGCCACGCCGCCCGCGTCGACGCCTTGGTGGCTGCCCAGGCCATAGTCATCGGCGACAATGGCGGCCCGTTTTCAACGCGGTGCCGCCCATGACGCCCAACTCGCATTCGATTTCCCTCACCCGCTACCTCATCGAGGAGCAGCGCGCCGGTCGCATAAACGCCGATTTGCGCCTGCTGATCGAGGTCGTCGCCCGCGCCTGCAAGAGCATTTCCATCGCCGTGGGCAAGGGTGCGCTGGGTGGCGTGCTGGGCGATGCCGGCAAGGCGGGCGAGGCGTCGATCAACGTCCAGGGCGAGGCACAGAAGAAGCTGGACGTGCTGTCCAACGAGATCCTCATGGAAGCCAACGCGTGGGGCGGCCATCTGGCCGGGCTGGCATCGGAAGAGATGGACACCTCGCAGCCGATCCCGGACGTGTATCCGCGCGGCAACTACCTGCTGCTGTTCGATCCGCTGGACGGCAGCTCCAACATCGACGTCAACATCTCCGTCGGCACGATCTTCTCGGTGTTGCGCGCCCCGGACGGCGTGACCCAGGCGACGGACGACGACTTTCTTCAGCCGGGCACGGCGCAGGTGGCCGCGGGCTATTGCACGTACGGCCCCAGCACCATGCTCGTGCTGACAGTGGGCAACGGCACGCACGCGTTCACGCTCGACCGCGAGATCGGCAGCTTCATGCTCACCACGCGTGGCATGCGCATTCCGGAAGAGACCAAGGAGTTCGCGGTCAACATGTCCAACCAGCGCTTCTGGGAAGCGCCGATGCAGCGCTACGTCGGCGACCTGCTGGCCGGCAAGGAAGGCCCGCGCGGCAAGGACTTCAACATGCGCTGGGTCGCGTCGATGGTGGCGGACGTGCATCGCATCCTCACGCGCGGCGGCATCTTCAGCTATCCGCTGGACAGCAAGTGCGCAGCGAAGGGCGGCAAGCTGCGCCTGATGTACGAAGCCAATCCGATGTCGCTGCTGGTGGAGCAGGCCGGCGGCGCAGCCAGCACCGGACGCCAGCGCATGCTCGAAGTGCAGCCCACGGGCCTGCATCAGCGCGTGCCGGTGTTCCTGGGGTCGAAGCAGGAAGTGGAAACCGCCGTGCGCTATCACATGGAGCACGACGCGGCCGCCTGATCCGCGCATAATTTCAACTCCCTCGACTACGCTGCGAATCTGAATCGCGTTGGCGCGTTTCATGCCGCGTGCCAACGCGATTTTCCTGCGTACCGCATGCGTCACCCGTGACCGCTCATCGTCGCGCGGCGCGTTGACTACACTGCGTAACTCCTCGCAGTGGCAGCATCGGCTGCCTCGGACCCGTCGAGGTGGGAGATGCCGATCGAAGGAACGCAGCAATCCGGCCCCAACGGTGTGGAGGGCCGTGAACTGATCTATGTCACCCGCGGCGGCGCCGGGCGCGTGCTAGCGTTGGGCGGAGTGCAGGCGCTGGGCTGGAACCTGCACCTGGCGCCCGACGTGCGCAGCGTGCTGCGCATCCTGCATCGCGATCCGCGCAAGCCGCATGCCGCGCTGCTGGATCTTCGCGAGGGCTTCAGCCAGCACGATCTGGCCGAGTTCGGCGCGGCGTTGTCGGCCGGCAATGTCGGGTGGGTGGCGGGCATCGATGCGCGCCAGCTCGAGGACACGCCGGTCCGCGACCTGATCCGCGATTACTGCTACGACTACCTGACCCTACCGTGCCCGGAATCCGTGCTCAGCACGGTGATCGGACACGCGCACGGCATGGCAAGCCTCGCCTGCGAGCGCGGCGACGTCACCAGCGAAGCGGGCTTCGACGGCATGATCGGCGAGAGCCCCGCGATGCGCACGCTGTGCCGCACCCTGCGCAAGGCCGCGTTGACGGAAGCGCCGGTGTTCATCGCCGGCGAGACCGGCACCGGCAAGGAGCTCGCGGCGATGGCGGTGCATAGGCACTCGCGCCGGCATGCGCATCCGTTCGTGGCGATCAACTGCGGCGCGATCCCGCACAGCCTGATCCAGTCGGAACTGTTCGGCTACGAGCGCGGCGCATTCACCGGCGCGCAGCAGCGCAAACTCGGCCGCATCGAGATGGCCAACAGCGGCACGCTGTTCCTCGACGAGATCGGCGACCTGCCGCTGGAAAGCCAGGCATCGCTGCTGCGTTTCCTGCAGCAGGGCAGCATCGAGCGTCTTGGCGGGCACGAGCAGATTCCGGTCGACGTGCGCATCATCTCGGCCACGCATCACGACCTGGATCGCGCCGTGGCAGAGGGCCGGTTCCGCGCCGACCTGTATCACCGCCTGTGCGTCCTGCGCCTGCAGCAACCGCCGCTGCGCGAGCGCGGCAGCGACATCGACCGCATTGCCGCTTACGCGTTGCAGCGCTATTCGCAGGAAGGCCATCGCACGCTGAAGGGCTTCGCGCCATGCGCGCGGCAGGCGCTGCACAGCCACACCTGGCCGGGCAACGTGCGCGAACTGATCAACCGCGTGCGCCAGGCCGTGGTCATGGCGGAAGGGCGGCTGATCACCGCGGCCGACCTGCACATCGAGAGCGCGCTGGCGACACCGCCGCCTACGCTGGACGAAGTACGCGACGCCGCCACCCGGGCGGCCATCGAGCACTCGCTGCACCGCAACCGCGGCCGTCTGGTGGACGTGGCGCGCGAACTGGGCGTGTCGCGCGTCACGCTGTACCGCCTGATGCAGCGCCACAACCTGCGCGCGCACGAGCCGGAGACGCCGAGCACCATCCACGTGGCCTGAGACGCGGCTTGCATCGCCGCGCGCGCATGCGAGGATGGGACGACGTCGTCATCTCCGCGAGCGCATGGACCGCCACGACACCGTTCCCGGCACGGCCGGCGTACCCGACTTCATCGAGGTTTTCGAGGGCGCGCTCGACCGTGCGCTGTGTGCACAGCTGATCGAGCGCTTCGATGCGAGTGCCGACACCGTGCCCGGCCGCGTCGGCGGCGGTGTATTGCCCGACCTGAAGGACAGCCGCGACCTCACCATCACCGGGCGCGAGGAGTGGCGCGAGGCGGAGGCGATGCTCAATCGCGCGGTGTTCAATGGCCTCATCGCATATCTGCGCCGCTATCCGCACACGCTGATCGCGCCGCTGATGCTGGAGGTGCCCGGCGACAACGGTGCGCGTCACCGGCTCACCGCCGAACGCATGGCCGCGATGGACGATGCAGAACTCGCGCCGGTGGTGCAGACCGTGTTGCGGCCCGGCTCGATCAACCTGCAGCGCTACACCGCCAACCGCGGCGGCTACCCGTACTGGCACTGCGAGTTGTACCCGCGCGACACCGGCGCGGAAACGCTGCACCGCCACCTGCTGTGGACGCTATACCTCAACGACGGATTCGACGAGGGCGAGACGGAGTTCCTCTACCAGCAGCGTCGCATTGCGCCGCGCACTGGAAGTCTGTTGATTGCGCCGGCGGCCTTCACTCATACCCATCGCGGAAACCGGCCGAAAGGCGGCGACAAGTACATCGCGACGAGCTGGATCCTGTTCCAGCGGGCGGAGCGGCTGTTCGGGTCGCAGTAGTTGCGGTTGGCCACTGGCTACCGCAGCAGGACGGACGAGCTGTCCTGATCGTCGCCGTTACTTTTCAATCGCAACGGGTATGCGTGAAAGTCCCTGGATCCCCACCTTCGCGGGGATGACGGGCAAGAGCAGGCGGGAAGGTCCGACAGGGCGAATCACCAAGACTGCGTCGGCCTATCGCGACGCCAGCTCACACATGCCGCGGATGGTTCAGCACCAGCCAGTACAGGCCGACCTGCTTCACCGCCCACACGAACTGCTCGAAATCCACCGGCTTCTGGATGTAGCTGTTGACGCCCAGCGCGTAGCTGGCCTCCACGTCGAACGGCTCGGCGCTGGTGGTGAGCACCACCACTGGCAATGTGCGCGTGGCTTCGCTGGCGCGCACCGCCTGCAGCACCTCGCGACCATCCACCTTGGGCAGGTTGAGGTCCAGCAGCATGATCGACGGAAGATCGTCGGGATCGCGATGGCTGTACGCGCCGCGGGCGAACAGGTAATCCAGGGCCTCGGCGCCGTCGCTGACCACCACCAGGCGGTTGGCGATCTTCGCTTCGTCGAACGCGATGCGCGTCAGCTCGACGTCGTCGGGGTTGTCTTCGACCAGCAGGATTTCCTTGTGCATCAGGCACGTTCCTCCGCGACCATGGTGGCCGGCAGCTCGAGGGTAAAGGTCGCGCCGGCATCGGGCGTGGAATCGGCCCGCACGCTTCCGCGGTGGCGTTCGGCGATGCGTCGCACGATCGCCAGGCCCAGACCGTGTCCCCCCCCTTGATCCGGTCCGTGCAGCCGCTGGAATGGCTCGAACAGCTTGTGAGCATAGCGCATGTCGAATCCGATGCCCTGGTCACGGATTTCGACATGCACCAGGTCGCCGATCCGCTCACCCGCAACGTCGATGCGGATCGGTTCGCGCTCGCGCGAGAACTTCCAGGCATTGCCGATCAGCTGGCTGAGCATCAGCTTGAGCAGGCGCTCGTCGCCCTGCACGCGCAGTTGCGGTTGCACGTGGATCTCGGCGCGGCGCCCTGGTTCGGCATCCTGCAGTTCCGCGCCGATCCACTCGGCCAGCAGGCTCAGGTCGACGTCGCTGGCGCGCAGTTCGGCACGCGTGACGTACGACAGGTCGTTGAGCGCGCTGAGCAGCCCGCTCATGCGCGAGGCCGCGGCGCGGATGCGCACGAGGTAATCGCGGTCCGTGTCGTCTAGCCGCTCGCCCGCGCGATCGGCCAGCAATGCCGAGAAGCTCTCGATCGATCGCAGCGGCGCGCGCAGGTCATGCGCGACCGCGTCGGCGAACAATTGCAGCTGACGGCGCGAGGCATCCAGCGCGGCATGTTCGGCCTCGGCACGCGTCTGCAGCGCCAGTTCGGCGGCGCGCTGCGCGCTGACGTCGCGCAGCTGCACCAGCAGATGCATCGGCATGCCGTTGGCGTCGCGCATCACCGCGACGTTGACGTGCGCCCAGATGGTCTCGCCATTGCGGTGGACGTAGCGCTTGAGCGCATCGAGCATCGGCAGGCTGCCATCCACCAGCCCGCGCAGGTACGTCGAGCTCATGCCCACGTCATCGGGATGCGTGAAAGCCGCCGCGGGCCTGCCCACGAGCTCCGCCGCGCTGTAGCCGAACATGCGTTCGAAGGCTGGGTTCACTTCTTCCCAGCGTCCCTGCAGATCGACGATGGCCATGCCGACGCCGGAAGCTTCCATCGCCAGACGGAAGCGGTCGATGCCGGTTTCCTGGCCCCGTGTATCGCTCATTGAAGGTGGATCTGATCCTGTCGCTGGCGAAATTGTAGCCAAGCCGTTCGTGACGATGCGGTGCACGGGCCGGCGTGGCGTGGCGTGGAGCGACAGGATATCCGGCATGAACCGGATCGGCCTCGTTCAGAACAGTTCGCCCTGCGGCGATGGCTTGCGGGGCGGCACGAACTGGCTGGTGTCCAGTTCGCGATGGCTGTCGAATCCCATACGCCGGTACGCTTTCGCAAAGCGCTGTGCGATCAGCTGTGCGAAAGGTCCCTCGCCGCGCATGCGCGTACCGAAGGTGCTGTCGTAGTCCTTGCCGCCTCGCATCTGGCGGATCAGGCTCATGACGTGCTCGGCGCGGTCGGGATAGTGCAGCTGCAGCCACTCGCGCCACACGTCTTTCAGCTCGTGCGGCAGCCGCAACAGCACGTAGCCGGCGGACGTCGCGCCGTGTTCGCGCGCGGCCTCAAGGATGTGCTCGAGTTCACGGTCGTTGATCATCGGGATCACCGGCGCCACCATCACGCCGACCGGAACGCCGGCATCCGCGAGCGTTCTCATGGCTTTCAACCGCGCGTGGGGAGCTGCCGCGCGCGGCTCCATCCGTGCGGAGAGGCGGTTGTCCAGCGTGGTCACCGAGAACGCGACGCTGGCCAGCCCGCGCGCGGCCATCGGCGCGATCAGGTCGATGTCGCGCACCACGGCGGCGTTCTTGGTGATGATGCTGAAGGGATGCGAGCAGTCGCGCATCACCTCGATCAGCGAACGCGTCACTCCGTAGCGGCGTTCGATCGGCTGGTAGGAATCGGTGTTGATGCCCAGCGCCAGCGGGACGCAGCGGTAGCCGGGCTTCGACAGTTCCTCGCGCAGGCGCTCGGCCGCGTTGGTCTTGGCGTAGAGCTTCGTTTCGAAGTCCAGGCCGGGCGACAGGTCCAGGTAAGCATGCGAAGGCCGCGCGAAGCAGTACACACAGCCATGCTCGCAACCGCGGTAAGGATTCACCGACTGGCTGTGACCGACGTCGGGCGACTGGTTGCGGCTGATGATGCTGCGCGCGCGCTCCTCGGTGACCTGGGTCTGCGGGCCGGGCGCCTCGGACAGGTCTTCGTAGACCGAACCCCAGCCGTCGTCCTCGCCGCGCGCGACCGTCACCGCGTAACGGCCGTCGACATACGAAGCGGCGCCACGACCCTTGATCGGCGCCTGGGCTTTGCGGGCATCATCCATCCGCCGTAGCCTACGACGGCACCGTCGCAGCCCCTGCGACGACCCGCTGAATGGACGACGGAGATCCGCCCGGCATGCCCGAAGCCCTGCAGACCGCGTGGAATTCAGTCACCTCCATTCCCAACATCGGCCTGTACCTGACGCTTGGCTGGCTCGGCTACCTGCTGGTCCTGGGCCTGTACATCGCGCTACAGAAGCGCGAACCGGTGGCGACGCTGAGCTGGCTGATCAGCCTGGCCGCGCTGCCCTACATCGGTTTCGTCATTTATTTCTTCCTGGGACCGCAGCGCATCACGCGCCAGCGCCTGCGCCGCGTGCGCGCCCGTGCGGCGCTGCCTCCGCCGCCGGAAGGGCTGCATCCGACGCCCGACGCCATCGAGCTGGCGCGCCTGGCCCAGGCCACCACCGGACTGCCCCCGATCACCGCCACGCGCGCGGACCTGCTGGTGGACGGGGCAGCGAAGTACGGCGCGCTGCTGGAGGCGATCGCGCAGGCGCGCGAGCACATCCATCTGGAGTACTACATCTACCTGCCCGACCGCACCGGCACCGCGCTGCGCGATGCCCTGGTCGAACGCGCGCGCGCCGGCGTGCAGGTGCGCCTGCTGCTGGACGCGGTGGGGTCTGGTCGCACCAAGCGGCGCTTCCTGCAGCCGCTGGTGGAGGCGGGCGCCGAGGTGGCCTGGTTCCACCCGATGAAGCTGCACTGGTTCTGGAAGCGGCCCTGGCTCAACCTGCGCACGCACCGGAAGATCGTGGTGATCGACGGGCAGGTCGGATTCACCGGCGGCATCAACATCACCGACGAGGAAGACGAACGACTGCGCGAGGACGCCTACCGCGACCTGCACCTGCGCCTGGAAGGCGACGTGGTGCGCGAGCTGCAACTCGTGTTCATCGAGGACTGGGCGTACGCCACCGGCCAGCCGCCGCTGAAGCTGCACAACCCGGCGCCGGTACGTGGAACCATCGCCGCGCAGGTGCTGGTGTCCGGGCCGGATTCTTCCTGGGAGGCGATCCATCGCCTGCACGTGGCGGCTATCCATTCCGCGCAGCGGCGCGTGTGGCTGGTGACGCCGTATTTCGTCCCGGGCGAAGCCGCACGCATGGCACTCACTTCGGCCGCATTGGGCGGACTGGACGTGCGCCTGCTTGTGCCGAAGGTCTGCGACAGTCGGCTGGTCACGCTGGCGGCGCGCTCGTACTTCGACGAGCTGCTCGAAGCGGGGGTGAAGGTCCACGAGTACGGCCCACGCATGCTGCACAGCAAGGCGCTGCTGTGCGACGACGACCTGGCCATCATCGGCAGCGCCAATTTCGACCATCGCAGCTTCCGCCTGAACTTCGAGGTCTCGGTGATGTTCCGCGACCGTGGCCTGGTCGCCGAGCTTGCGGAACTGATCCAGGGTGAATGCAACCTGGCCCCGCGCGTGCGGCCCGACCGGGCGCAACCCCTGTGGACCACGCGCGTCCCCGAAGCGCTGGCGCGGCTGGTCTCCCCCCTGTTGTGACGCGGCTCGCGATCGCGCTGACCGGCGGTTGCCGAGAGCGGCCGGCCGGCCGATGCGCTCGCTGGACGCGCGCTACACTTCCGGCGCTGTCGTGAACGACCACCGGGAGTCTCCCCCAATGCCCTGGCTCTACCTGTTGCTGGCCATCGCCGCGCTGGCCGTTGCCTTCAAGACCACGTCGGTCGCGGTACTTGTGGTCTGCCTGCTGCTGTCGCTGGGGTTTTTCCTGGCCTGGGTGATGAAGCTGCTGGCGCAGCGCGTCGACAGCCAGAGCCGCGACACGTCGATGATCCTGGATCCGGCCGAGCTGCGCCGCCTGCGCGAGCAGGCCGAGGCCCGCCGTGCCGCGGCGTCCACCAGCACCACCCCGCCGCCGGCCGCCTGACCCGCCATCGCACTGCGCTAGCATGGGCGCGCCGGTCGCTCTGGCGTGTTCCGGAACGTCGACCCCGCACTATCGTGCGCGCGCTGCCGGCCGCGCGTCGCCGGGAGATCGCCCATGAAGCCGTTCCTTAGCGCGTGCAGGTTCATGCCGCAATTCGTGTCGGCTGCTGCGCTGTCGCTTATCGCCGTTTCCGCTTTCGCCCAGTCCGGCCCGCCGGCGTCGGGCGGATCCGGTGGCTGTGGTCGCATCAGCGTGTTCGATGTCGCACCGCGCAACCAGGACCTGTATCGCGCACGCCTGATGAGCATCGACGGACGCACCGCAGGTCCCGTGGGCGCGCGTACTTTCCGCGTACCGGTCGGCCGGCACACACTGGAGGTTGCCGAGGTGATCGACGTCGAGCAGTTCAGTGACGTGCAACTGCTTCAACGCGATCAGCGCATGGATCGCTACAAGACGCTCGAGGTGGACGTGAAGCCCGACACGACCTACCTTCTCGCGGCGCACCTGATCGAATCGCACCGCAACCGCATTGCTGACGGTTCCTACTGGGAACCCGTCATCTACGGCCAGAACAACGAGCCCTGCAAGTGAGTCGAAATACTTCCACGCCATGCCCGAGGCACGTGCCGTGACCGTGCTCAGCGTCAACGTCAACAAGATCGCGGTGCTGCGCAATTCGCGCGGCGGCACCGAACCCGATGTGGTGCGCGCAGCGATCGCGTGCCTGGATGCGGGCGCGCACGGCATCACCGTGCATCCGCGTCCCGATGCGCGGCACATCCGTGCGGACGACGTGCTGGCGCTGGCAGAACTCACGCGCGCGCGCGGCGTCGAGTTCAACCTGGAAGGCAATCCATTCGCGCCGCCTCGGCCGGGATATCCCGGCTTCCTCGCGTTGTGCGAACAGGCGCGTCCGGCGCAAGCCACGCTGGTGCCGGACGGCGATGCCCAGCTCACGTCGGATCACGGCTTCGATTTCATCCGTGATGCGGGCGCGCTACGTCCGCACGTCGATGCGCTCAAAGCCCTGGGCTGCCGCATCAGCCTGTTCGCCGACGCGCACACCGAAAGCGGACGCAGCGGCATCGCACATGCTGCGAAGGTCGGTGCCGATCGCGTCGAACTCTATACCGGTCCTTATGCCGAGGCGTTCGCCAGCGACGGCGGTGCGGCCATGGCGGCCCACTTCGCCGAGGCCGCGCGACGTGCGCAGGACGCCGGCCTGGGCGTCAATGCCGGCCACGATCTCAGCCAGGACAATCTCGGCTTCTTCCTGCGGAACGTGCCTGATGTCCTCGAAGTCTCCATCGGCCACGCGCTGATCGGCGAGGCCCTGTACCAAGGTTTCGAAGCGACGGTTCGTTCGTATCTGAAGATCCTGGCGGAAGGCAGGTAACGCCGCCCGATCTCTGGGCCGGAGCCTTACCTCGTCTCCACCTTGCGCTTGCTGCGGCTGACCACGCGAGAGCGGTTGAAAGCTCCTCGGCTTCTCCCGCCAGGGAGCGAGCGTCGTATCGGCGCGGGCGAGTGCAGTGTGTAGCCCGGGTACGCGAAGCGCACCCGGGATCATGCGTCTCCGAGGAGCATCGCGAGTGCGGGCCTCATCGCGCGTGCCGACCCTCACCCCAACCCCTCTCCCGACGGGAGAGGGGCAGAATGCAGTTCCGGTCCTGTCTTTCGGGGACCTGCGGGTTGGCGCGTAACGCACCCGGGTCAGGCGTTGCCGGAGCGCAACGCGATGCGCGTCCTCGTGCGCGCTACTGCCAGGCGATGTCGCGCACGCCGCTGCGCTGCGCCTCGGCCAGCGTCCAGGCGAAATCCTGATAGTCGGCATCGGCGTTTGCGGCGATCTGCACCACCGTGTGCGGCGACCGCTGCGCCAAATCGCGCAACGCCTGCGGCAGTTCCGCACGCGAGAGCGCGACACCGTCGAGCCGGAAGTTGCCCGCGCCTTCGACCTGCAGCTCGACACGCGGGGGAGGCATATCCGGGCGAATGTTGGACTGTGGCAACCGGAGATCGAGGTTACCGGTCAGTGCCGGCGCGGCCATCATGAAGATCACCAGCAGCACCAGCATGACGTCGACCAGCGGGGTGATGTTGATCTGGGCGACCTCGCGATGATCGCCGTGGGAGCGGGAGTCGGACAGATAGAACGCGGAGACGGCCATACGCAACCTCCTGGGGCCCCATGCCCGGCTCCACGCTACGCCGCCCGATGCGGGCCGCGCAAGCGGGCAAAAAAAAACGCCGCCCGGAGGCGGCGTTTTCACGACAGGTAAGGGTCACTCGATCAGTCGTTCTGCACGAAGCCGATCTTTTCCATTTCAGCGTTCTTCGCGTGGGCCAGCACCTTGGCCAGGATGCCGTAATCGGCGTCCGGGCTGGTGTCGATCTCGAGCATGGGCTGGTTGGTCGGGTCGCGCTGGACCTCGACTTCCATCATGTTCTGGATCGCCGTAAGGGGCTGGGGCGCGTCATTCCAGTACACCTGGCCCGAGGCGTCGATGCGCAGCCTGATCGGCGGCGGCGGCGTCTTCGTCTGGGGAGGCGGGTTGAGCGACTTCTGCGGCAGGTTGACGTCGATCGGGTACGACAGGGTCGGTGCCGTGACCATGAAGATGATCAGCAGCACCAGCATCACGTCCACGAGGGGCGTGACGTTCATGTCGGCCATCGGACCGCTACCGGAGTTGGATGCAAATGCCATGACTAGTTCTCCGGATCAGCGTTCTTTGATCGCCACGAAGCCGACCTTGCGCATGCCCTGGGCCTGCGCGATCTGCACCACTTCGGACACGACGCGGTACTTGGTCGTCTTGTCACCGCGGACGTTGATCTGCGGCTGCGGCGTCTTCTGGGCTTCGATCGACAGTCGGCTTTCGAGCAGGTCCTTGGTGATCGGCTCGTCGTTCCAGTAGATCTTGCCGGTGTCCTCCACCGCGAGGGTGATCGGCGGAACCGGCGGAGCCTTTTCCTCGCGCCTGTCGAGGTTGGCTTCCGGAAGATCGACCTTGACCTTATGCGACATCAACGGTGCGGTGATCATGAAGATGATGAGCAGCACCAGCATCACGTCCACGAGGGGCGTGACGTTGATCTCGGCCATCGGGCCGCCGCTATCGCCAGTACTGAAGGCCATTACGAGACTCCAACCTGCTGCAAAAGGTAGTCGTTACGACGCGTTCGAACTTAGCGCTTCGCAGCCACTTCGCCGACGCGCGAGCCGGTGGCGAAGAAGTCGTGCAGGTCGTGCGCGAAGGTATCGAACTTGTTGTTGGTGACGCGGTTGAGGCGGGTGAAGAAGTTGTACGCCAGCACCGCCGGGATCGCGACGAACAGACCGATGGCGGTCATGATCAGCGCTTCACCCACCGGACCTGCGACGGCGTCGATCGAAGCCTGGCCGGTCGCGCCGATGCGGATCAGGGCGTGGTAGATGCCCCACACGGTGCCGAGCAGACCGACGAACGGAGCGGTCGAACCGACGGTGGCGAGCACGGTCAGGCCGGCTTCCAGCTTCGAGCTCTCGCGGGTCACGCCCTGGCGCAGGGCGCGGTCGACGAACTCGGAGCGGTTCAGCGACTCGACCAGGCGCGAACCTTCGTGGCGCTGGTGGTGGGCAGCCGCCTGGGCGGCGTCCAGGGCGATCTTCGAGAACGGCTCGAAGCGGCCCTGCTCTTCCATGAAGCGGATGGCGTCCTGCGCGTTCGGGGTTTCCCAGAACGTGCTGACGACGCGGTCAGAACTGGCGCGCAGGCGCAGGTTCTTAACGAAGTTCACCACGATCCAGTAGATCGACAGAACCGACATGATCGCCAAGGTGATGAAGACGACCCAGCCGACGAAGTCGAAGTTCTGCAACAGATGCGCGAAGCTCATCTGCTGAAGTGCCTGGGCGTTGGAGCCTCCAGCAGTCGCAGCGGTGGTGGTTTCCTGCAGCATGACGCTTACCTTTGAAATGTCGTGGAAAGGAATTAGGTGTTACGGATTGCTACTACTGCCCCGTGACCCCGATCAGGTCGGCGGGACGAAATCGACCGGGACGCGAACGCGGCTCTGCACACCGACGCCGTTCTGCATTTCCGGGTTGAACTTCCACTTCCGGGCGGCGTCCATTGCGGCGCGGTCGAGGTTACGGTTGCGGCTCGACTTCTCGACCGAGACGTCCAGCACGTTGCCCTGGCCGTCGATGGTGATGACCAGCACGACCGTGCCACCCACGCCCTGACGGGCTTCGGTCGGCGGGTACTTGGGCGGGTTCAGTCGGCGCGAGGACGGGTCGACGCTCGAACCGATCGTCGTGGCCGGCGCGGGCGGCGACGGCGGACTCGGCGGCGGAGCGGCCACGTCGACCGGGCTCGGATCGTCCACCAGCACCGGCGGTTCTTCCGGCGGCGGCGGCAGCGGCGTCGGCTGCGG
>NZ_DASRTS010000057.1:0-36053 GCF_035655815.1 Lysobacter sp. | reverse complement strand
TGAAGATCCTGGACAAGCGCATCGCCCCCGACGACGGCCAGGTGCAGAGCCTGAACGGCCTGAAGGTCGCCACCGTGGAGCAGGAGCCCGAGCTGGACCCCGGCCAGAGCATCTACGACATTCTCTGCGGCGACCTGACCGAGACCGAGGACTGGCAGCGGCCCGCGCGGGTCAACGCCCTGGTCGACAAGCTGGGCCTGGACCCGCAGGCGCCGGCCGGCAGCCTATCCGGCGGCCAGCGCAAGCGCGTCGCGCTGGCGCGCGCCGTGGTCGAGGAACCCGACCTGCTGCTGCTGGACGAACCCACCAACCACCTGGACTTCGACGGCATCCTCTGGCTGGAACAGCTGTTGCTGGGCTTCAAGGGCAGCGCCGTGATCATCACGCACGACCGGCGCTTCCTGGACGCCGTGGCCACGCGCATCGTGGAACTGGACCGCGGCAAGCTGTTCAGCTTCCCGGGCAATTTCAGCGAATGGCAGACCCGCAAGGCTGAATGGCTGGAGGCGGAGAAACAACAGAGCGCCAAGTTCGACAAGTTTCTGGCGCAGGAAGAAGTCTGGATACGCAAGGGCGTGGAAGCGCGCCGTACGCGCAACGAAGGCCGGGTGCGCCGCCTGGAGCGGCTGCGGGTGGAGCGCGCCGAACGGCGCGAGCGCTCGGGCGACGTCAAGTTCGCCCTGGCCGAGGGCCAGCGCTCGGGCAAGCTCGTGGCCGAGCTCCAGCACGTGTCCCACGGCTACGACGACCGGATCCTCATACGCGACTTCTCCACCTTGCTGATGCGCGGCGACCGCATCGGCCTGATCGGCCCCAACGGCGCCGGCAAGACGACCGCGCTGAAGGCCATCCTCGGGCTGATCCCGTTCGACGGCGAACTGCGCGTGCTGGGTCGCGATCCGCGCACCGAACGCGACGAGCTGATGCGCGATGTGTGCTTCATCGCCGACGTCGCGGTGCTGCCGCGCTGGATCCGGGTGCGCGAGGCGATCGAATTCGTCGCCGGCGTGCATCCGCGCTTCGACCGCGCCAAGTGCGAGCGCTTCCTCGCCCACACCCAACTCAAGCCGCAGATGCGCGTGCGCGAGCTGTCCAAGGGCATGATCGTGCAGTTGCACCTCGCGCTGGTGATGGCCATCGACGCACGCCTGCTGGTGCTGGACGAACCCACGCTGGGCCTGGACATCCTCTACCGCAAGCAGTTCTACCAGCGCCTGCTGGAAGACTACTTCGACGAGGAGAAGACCATCCTGGTCACCACGCACCAGGTCGAGGAGATCGAACACATCCTCACCGACGTGATGTTCATCCGCGACGGCAAGGTCGTGCTGAACAACGACATGGAAACCTTGGGCGACCGCTTCACCGAGGTAATGGTCAACGGCGAGAAGACGGCCGATGCACGCGCGCTCAAGCCGATCGACGAACGCGCCCTGCCCTTCGGCAAGACCGTGATGCTGTTCGACGGCGTGCCGCGCGAGCACCTGGCCGGGCTGGGCGAGACCCGCACGCCGGGCCTGGCCGACCTGTTCGTCGCCACCATGAAGGGGACCTACGCATGAACGCGATCAACGAATCCCTGCCGCGCACCGTCGCCACGTCGCACCCCACGCATACGTACGGCATGCTGCTCAAGCGCGAATTCTGGGAGCACAAGGGCGGCTTCTTCTGGGCACCGCTGATGGCCGGCGGCATCCTCCTGCTGCTCACGCTGATGGGCATCGGTGCCGGCGAGGTACTGCTGCGCAAGGTGCCGGACCGCGCGACCATCAACGTCGAAGGCGGCAGCTTCCAGGTCAACGGACTGGACCTGTCGCAGCTCACGGCCAACATGAGCCCCGACGAGTTGCGCGAGTTCGGCGGCGTGATCGACGCCAGCCTGTACATGAGCGCCAGTTGGCCCTTCATCGTGCTGGCCTTCGTGGTGTTCTTCTACTGCCTGGGCAGCCTGTACGACGACCGCCGCGACCGCAGCGTGCTGTTCTGGAAGTCGCTGCCCATCTCCGACCGCGACACGGTGCTGTCCAAGGTCATCAGCGCCACGCTGATGGCGCCCGCCATCGCGGCCATCGCAGCGGTGCTCACGGTGTTCGGCTCGATGATCCTGTACAGCCTGATGGTGCTGATGCACGGCGGCAACCCGATCACGATGCTGTGGGGCCCGGCGAGCCCGCTGAAAGTGAGCGCGCACCTGATCGCGTCGCTGCCGATCTACGCACTGTGGGCGCTGCCGACGGTGGGCTGGCTGATGCTCTGCTCTGCATGGGCCAAGAGCAAGCCGTTCCTGTGGGCGATCATGATCCCGATCTTCGCCGGCATCTTCGTCAGCTGGTTCGACCTGATGCAGCTGTTCGACCTGGGCAGCGGCTGGTTCTGGCAGAACGTCGTCGCCCGCAGCCTGCTGAGCGTGGTGCCGGGCACGTGGTTCGACGTGGCGAACGTCGGCGGCATCGATGTCGACGGCCCGCAGGCGATCCACTCGGTGCTGAGCCTGCGCACGATGTACTCGGTGCTCGCCACGCCGCAGCTGTGGGTCGGCGCGGTCGCCGGTGCGGCGATGATCTTCGGCGCCATCCGCCTCCGCCGTTGGCGGGATGAGGGATGAGGCACGCCGCTTGCGCGGCACTGCCGCGCGGCGTGCCGAATGCCCGGCCAAGGATGGCCGGGCCGGGCAACCCGGAGCCTGCAGCCCAACGCCAGGACGGCATCAGCTAACTCCAGGGCGCACGCGATATACGCCCACAGACGCAACCAGCCGCACATCACGCGCATCCAAGTAGCACCCAGAACAAGGAGTCACCCATGCGCCATTCGCTGCTCACCCTGACCGCCCTCCCCTTCGCGCTGCTGGCCGGCCAGGCCTTGGCGGCCGATGAGTGCCGCCACACCGCACCGCGCGACCTGCAACTCGACCTGCGCGGCGTCAAGACCGTGATGTTCGACATCGGCCCGCACGATCTGGTGGTGAAGGCCTCACCGGGTGCGAAGGCCGAGGTGAAGGGCAAGGCCTGTGCTTCAAATCCTGATCGGCTGAAGGACCTCACCGTCACCCAGCAGCGTGTCGGCGAGAAGCTGGTGGTCAAGGCCGAGCGCGACGACATCGTGCAGTTCAACTTCGGCGGCAACCACTACGCCTATCTGGTGTTGAACGCGACCGTACCCGACAACGTAATGGTGCAGGTGGACGTAGGTTCCGGCGATGCGCGCGTCGAAGGCGCGTCGGCCATGAGCGCCGACGTGGGCTCCGGCGACGTGGAAGCGCGCAACATCCGCGGCCAGGTCACGGCGGACGTCAACTCCGGCGATATCGAACTGGACACCATCGGTTCGCTGCACGTGCTGTCGGTCGGTTCGGGCGACCTCAACGCGCGGCGCATCAAGGGCAAGGCCGTGATCGGCGACATCGGCTCGGGCAGCGTGGAACTGCGCGATGTCGGCGGCGACGTGACGGTCGAGGAGATCGGCTCCGGCGATCTGCAGGTCAACCAGGTCGGCGGCAACGTCAGCGCGGGCCGGATCGGTTCGGGCGGGCTCGATGCACACGACGTGCGCGGCAGCCTCACCGTGCGCCGCGTCGGCAGTGGCTCCGTCGATCACAGCGGCATCACCGGACGCGTCGACGTCCCCTCGGACGACTGAGTTTTCCCCTTCCAGGAACCTGCCATGACCCTCGCCAAACGCACGCTTGCCCTCGCCGTGGCCCTCGGTGGCATCTCATTGCTGTCCGCCTGCGGCGCGAACACGGGTTCTCCCGGCCAGACCGCCAGCAAGACGGCCTCCTCGGTATCCAGCACGGTGCAGTCGGCCATCGCCGAGGCCCGTGAGGAGATCGCTACCGGCAACATCAGCATCGACAGCGACAACGAGAACGGCCAACGCGTCGAACTGACGCCGAAGGGCGACCTGCTGATCGACGGCAAGGCCGTGCCGGTCACGCCGGAGCAGCGCAGGCTGTTGCTGGATTACCGCGGTCATCTGGTGAAGGTGGCCTACTCCGGCATGGACATCGGCCTGCAGGGCGCGGACCTGGCGACCAAGGCCGTGACCGAGTCGCTCAAGGGCGTCTTTACCGGCAATACCGACGACATCGAAAAGCGCGTGGAGGCCGAGGCGGACAAGATCCGGGTCTCCGCACTGAAGTTGTGCGACCTGTTGCCCGGCATGAAAGCTTCACAGGATCGCCTGGCCGCGGCGCTGCCCGAGTTCAAGCCGTATGCGGACATGACCCAGGCCGACATCGACGAATGCCGCGAGGAAGCCGACGACAAGGGCCGCAGGGCGACGGCGGCCGCGGCGGCGGATGCAGCCCAGGCCGCGAAGGACGCGCAGGCGCCTTCGCAGCAGTAAACCGTGGTGGCGTGCGGGCCGGTGCTGTCGTGGGCACCGGCCCGCGCGTTTTGGCGCGCAACCGTCTTGACCGCGATGGCGATCAACCGCCGCCGCCCGCCCCTTCGTGGATGCCGCCGCGCGTCAGCGCAGCGGGATCGAGCAGACCGCGAAGTTCCTTCGCCGATAGTCCGCTCAGCTCCACCGCCACGTCGAGCACGGGGCGACCTTCCTTGTAGGCCTGCTTTGCGATGGCCGCAGCCTTCTCGTAGCCGATGATCGGATTGAGCGCCGTCACCAGGATCGGATTGCGGTCCAGCGCCTCGCGCACGCGCTCGGGACGCGCCTTCAGTCCGGCGATGGCGTTGTCGGCCAGCAACTGCATGACGTTCGACAGCAGGCGGATCGAGTCGAGCAGGTCGTAGGCGATCAGCGGCAGCATCACGTTGAGCTGGAAATTGCCGCTCTGCCCCGCCACCGTAATTGCGGTGTGGTGGCCCATCACCTGCGCGCAGACCATGCAGGTGGCTTCCGGGATTACCGGATTGACCTTGCCCGGCATGATCGAGCTCCCCGGCTGCAGCGCCGGCAGTTCGATCTCCCCCAGCCCCGCCAGCGGGCCGGAATTCATCCAGCGCAGGTCGTTGGCGATCTTCATCAGCGCCACCGCCAGCGTGCTGAGCTGACCGGACAGTTCCACCGCATCGTCCTGCGAGGCGATGCCTTCGAACTTGTCGTCGGCCGATTCGAACTTGGTGCCGGACAATGTCGACAGCGCGCGCGCCATCGCCTTGCCGAAGCGCGGGTCCGCGTTGATGCCCGTACCGATGGCGGTGCCGCCGATCGGCAGGCGCCGCACGCGCTTCAGCGCGTCCTCGATGCGCGCCTGCGCCGAGGCCAGCTGCGACGCCCAGGCCCCGAATTCCTGCGCGAACGTCAGCGGCATGGCGTCCATCAGATGCGTGCGCCCGGTCTTGGTGACGCGCCCCAGCGCGCGCGCCTGCTTCTCGATGGTGCGACGCAGGTGCCGCAGCGCAGGCAGCAGCTGCTCGACCGTGGCCAGCTGCGCCGACACGCGGATGGCCGTGGGGATGACGTCGTTGGAGCTCTGGCCCAGGTTGACGTGGTCGTTGGGGTGCACCCTGCGCTTGCCGTCCTGCGCGGCAAGCGTGGCGATGACCTCGTTGGCGTTCATGTTGCTGGAGGTGCCCGAGCCGGTCTGGAACACGTCGACCGGGAACTCCCCGTCGTGCTCCCCCTGCGCCACCTTCAGCGCCGCCGCGCGGATGTCGCGCGACACGCCCTTGCCGAGCAGGCCGAAGCCGCCGTTGACCTCGGCCGCGGCTGCCTTGATCAGGCCCAGCGCACGGATGAACTCGCGCGGCATCGGCTGCCCGGAAATCGGGAAGTTCTGCACCGCGCGCTGCGTCTGCGCGCCCCACAGTGCCCGCGCGGGCACCTGCAACTCGCCCATGCTGTCGTGTTCGGTACGAAAGCCGCTGCCGCGGCCGCTGGGCTGCTTCGCCATCGCGCTGTCCTCGGGGGTTGGATGCGCCGAGCTTACGCCGCGGGCGTGGCCGCCGTATCGCGTCGGCCGGGCCGGCCGGGCGGGAGTAGTAGAATCGCGGTTTGCCTTCGCCCCCTGCCGAATCCGCCATGTCCGTAGAAGCCCAGCTGCTCGCCCTGTCTCCGCTCGATGGCCGCTATGCCGGCAAGGTCGATGCGCTCCGCCCGATCTTCTCCGAGTACGGCCTGATCAAGGCGCGCGTGAAGGTGGAAGTGGAATGGCTGCTGGCACTGGCCGACGAACCGAGCATCGTCGAACTCAAGCCGTTCTCCGCGACCGCCGCCGCGCGCCTGCGCGCACTGGCCGAGAACCTGTCGCCGGCCGACGCGGCGCGGGTGAAGGAGATCGAGCGCACCACCAACCACGACGTCAAGGCGGTGGAGTACTTCATCAAGGAGCGCCTGAAGGACGATGCCGAGCTCGGCCCTGCGCTGGAGTTCGTGCACTTTGCCTGCACCTCGGAAGACATCAACAACCTCAGCTACGCGCTGATGCTCAACGAGGCGCGCCAGTTCGTGCTGCTGCCCAAACTCGACGAGCTGATCCAGAAGCTGCGCGCCATGGCGCACGAACATGCGGCGCTGCCGATGCTGTCGCGCACGCACGGCCAGACCGCTTCGCCGACCACGGTGGGCAAGGAAATCGCCAACGTCGTCGCGCGCCTGCAGCGCCAGGGCGAGACGCTGGCCGGCGCGCGCATGCCGGGCAAGATCAACGGCGCCGTGGGCAACTACAACGCCCATGTGGCCGCATATCCGGAAGTGGACTGGCCGGCGTTCTCCGAGCGCTTCGTGCATTCGCTGGGCCTGAACTGGCAGCCGTACACCACGCAGATCGAACCGCACGACGGCATCGCCGAGATCTGCGACGCGCAGCGCCGCATCGACATCATCGCCATCGACCTGTGCCGCGACATCTGGGGCTACATCTCGCTGGGTTATTTCAAGCAGGCCGTGAAGGCCGGCGAAGTGGGCAGCTCGACCATGCCGCACAAGGTCAATCCGATCGACTTCGAGAATGCCGAGGGCAACTTCGGCATCGCCAACGCGCTGTTCGAACACTTCGCCGCCAAGCTGCCCATCAGCCGATGGCAGCGCGACCTGACCGACTCCACCGTGTTGCGTGCACTGGGCACCGCGTTCGGCCACGCGCTGATCGGCTTCGACGCCCTGCAGCGCGGCCTGGGCAAGCTCAGCGCCAATCCGCAGCGCCTGGCGGAAGACCTCGACGCCGCATGGGAAGTGCTGGCCGAGGCCGTGCAGACCGTGATGCGCCGGCATGGGCTGCCCAATCCGTATGAGCAGCTCAAGGCGCTCACGCGTGGCCAGGGCATCACCGAAGCCTCGATGCGCGAGTTCATCGCCTCACTCGAACTGCCCGCGGCCGACAAGCAGCGCCTGATGGAGATGACGCCGGGCAGCTACGTCGGCCTGGCCGAACGGCTGGCGCGGGAAATCTGAGGCAAGCCTGCACGCTCCGGCCACGCGATATGACCGTCGCGTCACGGCATCTGGCCGAGACTCGCGGTCCTGTCCCCACCGGAGCCGTGCCGTGACCATCCGCAATCCGATGACCGAAGTGCTCGAAATCGAACGCGGCTTCTGGAATGCCGCCGGCGACGTCGAGTACTACCGAGAGCACTTCTACGACGACGGCCTGATGCTGCTGCCCGGCGTGCCGCGACCGATGGACAAGGAGGCGGTGCTGTCGTCCGTCACCGGCGCGGAACCGTGGAGCGGATTCGAGATCGAGGACATCGCGTTCTCCGAACCGGCAACCTTCGTGGCCGTGCTGGCCTACCGCGTGTCGGCCACGCGCGCCGATTCACTCAAGCCGTACCGCGCCCTAGTTTCCAGCGTGTACCTGGCGATCGGCACCGACTGGCGCCTGCTCAGCCACCAGCAGACCCCACTCGACCTGTAGCCATTGCTCCGATACCGATGAATCCAGGACACCACATGCAGGGAGATGCACCGGCCGCAGGCATGGGCGACTACGCGCAGGGTGTGATCGAGGTGGTGGGACCGGACATCGAGGCGTCGCTGGTGTTCTACCGCGCGCTCGGGTTCGAGGTGGCACGGCGCACGGGCGGCTTCGCCGTACTGCATCGCCAGGGTCAGCGGCTGTTCGTGGCAGAGGACGCGAACGCACCGACTGCGCCGCGCTGGATCAGCTTGCGGCTGATGACCAGCGACGTGGATGCCTTGCACGACGAACTGCGCGATCGCGGCGTTACCATCGTCCACCCGCTCGGCGACCGGCCGTACGGCCTGCGCGAGTTCGTGGTGCGCGACCCCAACGGCCTGGACATCCGCTTCTCGCAACCGTCGCCTTCCGTGCCATGAAGCTGCTGGTCAACATCGACGTGCCGCACCTGGCGAAGGCCGAGGCGTTCTACACCGCCGCCTTCGGGCTGACGCCGGCACGCCGTTTCGGACCCGATGTCGTGGAACTGCTCGGCTTCGAATCCCCGCTTTACCTGTTGCGCAAGGACGCCGGCTCCGCCGGGACCGCAACATCCGCACGCGACTACGCCCGCCACTGGACGCCCGTGCACTGCGACGTGGTGGTGGACGACCTGGACGTCGCACTCGCACGCGCGCTGGCAGCCGGCGCAATCCAGGAAGGCAACATCCGACAGGCCGACTGGGGCCGCATCGTCACCGTCGCCGATCCGTTCGGACACGGCTGGTGCCTGCTGCAGTTCCTCGGCCGAGGTTACGACGAGATCGCCACATGACCCGCAAGACCGCACCAAAGAAAACCAGTGCCGCGAAAGCGTCCACATCGCCCGCACGCCGCGAGCTTCCCTTCGAGATCGATGCGCGCCACCAGCCGCCGCTGGGCATGCCGCCGGACGCCTTCCTGCGCGACTACTGGCACAAGCGCCCGCTGCTGATCCGCAACGCGTTCCCCGGCTTCGAGTCGCCGCTGCAGCCCGAAGACCTGGCCGGGCTCGCCTGCGAGGAAGGCGCGCTGTCGCGCATCGTGATGCACGACCGCGTCAACGACCGCTGGACGTTGCGCCAGGGCCCGTTCGAGGAGGACGAGTTCCCCCGCATGCCACACCAGGACTGGACGCTGCTGGTCCAGGACATGGACAAGTGGGATGCCGACGTCGGTGCGCTGCTGGAGCATTTCGCGTTCCTGCCGCGTTGGCGCATCGACGACATCATGATTTCCTTCGCCGCGCCGGGCGGCTCGGTCGGCCCGCACACCGACCATTACGACGTGTTCCTGCTGCAGGCGCAGGGCCACCGTCGCTGGCAGATCGACGCCAGCCTGGCGATGGGCCGCCCCGCCCCGTCGCAGAAGTTCCGTCCTGACGTCGAACTCAAGCTGCTGCGCGAGTTCACGCCCACCCACGACTGGGTGCTCGGCCCGGGCGACATGCTGTACCTGCCGCCGAGCGTGCCGCACAACGGCGTGGCCGAAGACGCCTGCCTGACCTTTTCGGTCGGCATGCGCGCGCCCGCCGCGGCGGAACTGCTGGGCGATTTCGTGGACACGCTCGCAGCGGACGCCGACGAGGCATTGCGCTACGCCGACCCCGACCTGTCCGCGGCGGCCGACCCCGCCGAGATCGACGCGGCGGCGATGAATCGCGCGGTGGAAGCACTGAATCTGCTGCGCATGAACGACCCCGATCGCCTGGGCGACTGGTTCGGACGCTTCATGACGGTCTACCGCGCCGCGGGCGAAGTGCATCCGGGCGAGGACAACCGTTCGCGCATCGAGATCGAATGGGACCTGCAACAGGGCGCCAGCCTGCAGCGCCATCCGTGGTCGCGCATGGCGTGGCGCCGCGCGCATCGCAAGGGCGAGCCCGCGCGCCTGTACGTGAGCGGCCACGACTACGCGCTACCCGCCGGCGACGCATCGCTCATCGCCAATTCGCCGGTGCTGGACGGAGAGGCCTATGCCGGGCTGTCGGAAGACGGACGCGACTGCGTCATCGCCCTGCTCCAGGCCGGCCACTACCGCCTCACGCTGGCGGACGAAGAGGAATGAACGCCACGCCGGCCTTCCGGGTCGAACCGGTGGCGTTCCACGATGCCCTGGCCGACCTGCGCGCTGTCCGCGACGAGGTGTTCGTGCGCGAGCAGAACGTGCCGGTCGAGATCGAGCGCGACGCACTCGACCCGCTGAGCCGGCACGTGATCGCCCGCGATGCGGACGGCCGCGCCATCGGCACGGGCCGGCTTACCCCGGACCAGCGCATCGGCCGCATGGCCGTGCTCGCCGGCTGGCGCAACCGGGGCGTGGGCGAGGCGCTGCTCAAGGCGCTTCTGGAGCAGGCGCGCGAACTGGCCTGGCCGGAAGTGACCCTGCACGCGCAGGTGCCGGCGATTCCCTTCTACGCCCGCCAGGGCTTTCTCCCGTACGGGCCGCGCTTTTCAGAAGCCGGACTCGCGCATCAGTCGATGCGGCTGATGCTGGGCGCGGTGAACCCCGTCGACGGTCGCGCGGCCGGACTGGCGGCGGCGCTCGGCGTGGCCAAGGGTGCGCGGCGGCAAATGCTCGTTTACACGCGCGACCTCGACCCCGGTCTGCTGGACCAGCCCGAGGCCGTGGCAGCCCTGCGGCGCTTCGCTTTGGGCGGCGGCGAGGTCCGCGTCCTCCTGCACGACCCGGCATCGCCGCAGCGCGCCATCGCGCCCCTGCTCGGCCTGGGCCAGCGGCTGACCAGCGCGTTCCAGTTCCGCGCCATCGAGGAGCCGGTCGACCGCGACTACGCGTCCGCCTACGTCGCCAACGACACGTCCGGCTGGTACTTCCGGCCCCTTGGGCATCGCTTCGATGGCGAGACGCGGCTGGACGACGGGGCACGTGCCCGCCAGCTGCGGGCCCATTTCGAACCGGTCTGGGAGCGTGCGCGCCCCTGCACCGAGTTCCGTGCGCTGGGGCTGTGAACCGGCGCGCCCCGGCCCTCGGACTTGAAGCGCGGGCCAGCGACCCAACGCTATTGGCACGCGCGCGCGATGCCCGCTTTTCGGCATCGGGCGATGTTCCGTTTCGACGTAAGTGTTAGCCGTTTGCCGCCAGCCAAGGGCTATAATTCCGAATCTTGGCGCCTGAATAGCCGCAACGCGTGCATCCAGGCCTCTCCGCCTTCTCCCACCGAGTTTCCCGATCGCCATCGTGGACAGTCTCCTGAAGCAGTTCTCCCAGTCCTCCCAGCTCGGCGCCAATGCCGCTTTCGTCGAAGACCTGTACGAGCAGTACCTGGTTTCTCCGGACAGTGTCGATCCCAAATGGAAGGCGTATTTCGACGGCTTCAAGGGCCGCGAGGCGGGGGACGTCCCGCATTCGGCCGTCATCGAACAGATCGCGCAGGCCGGCCGCCAGGCCGTCCGTGGCATGGTCACGGTGGCCGCGGGCGCTGGCGACGAGCGTGAACGCCACATCGGCCGGCTGATCACCGCCTACCGATCGCGCGGCCACCTGGGCGCCGACATCGACCCGCTGGGTCTGTGGCAGAAGCCTGAAGCGCCCGACCTCGACCTGGCCTTCCACAACCTCTCCAGCAGCGACCTCAACGCCGAGTTCAGCACCGGCGGGGTGGGCGGCAACGACCGCATGAAGCTGGGCGACCTGCTTTCGCTGCTCAAGGCCACCTACACCGGCCCGATCGGCGCCGAGTTCATGCACATCGCCGACGCCGAGCAGCGTCGCTGGATCTACGAGCGCCTGGAAAAGGCCGGCGGCAAGTTCGGCCGCACCGCCGAGGACAAGAAGCGCATCCTCGAGCGCCTGACCGCCGCGGACGGCCTGGAGCGCTACCTGGGCACCAAGTACGTCGGCCAGAAGCGCTTCTCGCTGGAAGGCGGCGACGCGCTGATCCCGCTGATGGACACCACCATCCGCCGCGCCGGCGAACAGGGTGCCAAGGACGTCGTCATCGGCATGGCCCACCGCGGCCGCCTCAACGTCCTGATCAACACCCTCGGCAAGCCCCCGCGCCACCTGTTCGACGAGTTCGAAGGCAAGTTCGAGCACGTCCACAGCGACCTCGCCCACCAGGGCGACGTGAAGTACCACATGGGCTTCTCGGCCGACGTCGCCACTCCGGGCGGCCCGGTGCACCTGGCGCTGGCGTTCAACCCGTCGCACCTGGAAATCGTCGACCCGGTGGTCGCCGGCTCCGTACGTTCGCGCCAGACCCGCCGCGGCGACAAGGGCGCGCAGCAGGTGCTGCCGATCCTGATCCACGGCGACGCCGCTTTCGCGGGCCAGGGCGTGGTGATGGAGCTGTTCCAGATGTCGCAGGCACGCGGCTTCCGCGTCGGCGGCACGCTGCACATCGTCATCAACAACCAGGTGGGCTTCACCACCAGCGCCATGCAGGACGCGCGCTCGACGCTGTACTGCACCGACGTGGCCAAGATGGTCGGTGCGCCGGTCCTGCACGTGAACGGCGACAACCCGGAAGCGGTAGTGTTCTGCGCCGAGCTGGCGCTGGACTTCCGCAACCGGTTCGGCAAGGACGTGGTCATCGACCTGGTCTGCTACCGCCGCCACGGCCACAACGAGGCCGACGAGCCGGCGGCGACGCAGCCGGTCATGTACCAGGTCATCCGCAAGCACAAGACGCCGCGCGAGCTGTACGCCGCGCAGCTGGTGGCCGAAGGCACGCTGGCCGAGGCCGACGCACAGGCGCTGGTCGACGGCTATCGCCAGAAGCTCGACGACGGCACCGTCACCACCGAGGTGGTCGAGGTCAAGCCGGACGAGTTCACCATCGACTGGTCGAAGTACCTGTCCGGCAAGCTCAGCGACGCGGTCGATACGACCTTCGACCGCAAGAAGCTGGACAAGCTGGCCACCGTCATCAACGACGTGCCGGCCGATCTCAAGCTGCATCCGCGCGTGGCCAAGATCTACGAGGACCGCCGCAAGATGGCCGCCGGCGAGCAGCCGGGCGACTGGGGCTTCGCCGAGAACCTCGCCTACGCCACCCTGCTGGACGAAGGCTACAAGCTGCGCCTGGTCGGCCAGGACTGCGGCCGCGGTACGTTCTTCCATCGCCACGCGATCCTGCACGAGCAGAGCAACGACGAGTACGTCCTGCCGCTGCGTCGCCTGGTCAAGAACCCGTCCGACGTCACCATCATCGACTCGCTGCTCAGCGAGGAGGCGGTGATGGGCTTCGAGTACGGCTACGCCACCGCCGATCCCATGACGCTGGACATCTGGGAAGCCCAGTTCGGCGACTTCGCCAACGGCGCGCAGGTGGTCATCGACCAGTTCCTGTCGTCGGGCGAGGCCAAGTGGGGTCGCCTGTGCGGCCTGGCGCTGTTCCTGCCGCACGGCTACGAAGGCCAGGGCCCGGAGCACAGCTCCGCGCGCCTGGAGCGTTTCCTGCAGTTGTGCGCGCTGGAGAACATGATCGTCTGCACGCCGACCACGCCGGCGCAGGCATACCACATGATCCGCCGCCAGATGCGCATGACCACGCGTAAGCCGCTGGTGGTGATGACGCCCAAGTCGCTGCTGCGCCACAAGCTGGCCGTGTCGAGCCTGGACGAACTGGCCAAGGGCGAGTTCCAGCACCTGATTCCCGATGCGTCGGCCGACGTGAAGAAGGTCAAGCGCGTCGTCGTCTGCGGCGGCAAGGTCTACTACGACCTGCTGGAAGAGCAGCAGAAGCAGGGCATCGACAACGTGGCCATCCTGCGCGTCGAACAGCTGTATCCGTTCCCGCGCGCGCTGCTCACGGCCGAACTCAAGCGCTTCAAGAACGCCACCGACGTGGTCTGGTGCCAGGAAGAGCCGCAGAACCAGGGTGCGTGGTACCAGATCCGCCACCACCTGACCGCCTGCCTGCAGTCCGGCCAGACGCTGCATTACGCCGGACGCGCCCGCTCGCCCTCGCCGGCCGCCGGCCACCTCGCCGACCACGTCGCCGAGCAGACTGCGCTGGTCGCCGATGCGCTGAAGAATCCGCTGCGCGGCGAGATCACGGCCGAATGAACACGGCCCGCTAACCGCCGCCGCCCACACTAGCCCCCGACACACCGATCAAGTCATCCAGGATGCCCGCCCCATGAGCACCGAGATCAAAGTTCCCGTTCTGCCCGAATCCGTCTCCGACGCAACCATCGCGACCTGGCACAAGAAGGTCGGTGACGCGGTCAAGCGCGACGAGAACATCGTCGACCTGGAGACCGACAAGGTCGTGCTCGAGGTGCCCTCGCCGGTCGACGGCGTGATCAAGGAAATCAAGTTCAAGGAAGGCGACACCGTGACCAGCCAGCAGCTGATCGCCGTCGTCGAGGAAGGCGCCACCGCCGCTGCGCCCGCCCCGGAAGCCAAGGCCGACAAGGCCGCGGCCCTGGACGCCAAGAACGTCGCAGCCACCACCGCCGAAGCCCAGCCGGTGACCCCGAAGGCCGCCGCGACCGAAGCCACCAAGGCCGCCGGTGGCGTCGACCAGTTGCCGCCGGGCGCGCGCTTCACCGCCGTGACCCAGGGCATCGATCCGTCGCAGGTGGAAGGCACCGGCCGTCGCGGCGCCGTGACCAAGGAAGACCTGGTCAACTACGCCGCGGGCAAGACCGGCGGCGTGGCCGGCGGCGCGCGTCCGGAAGAGCGCGTGCCGATGACCCGCATCCGCGCCCGCATCGCCGAGCGCCTGATGCAGTCCAAGAACTCCATCGCCATGCTCACCTCGTTCAACGAGGTCAACCTGGGCAAGGTCATGGCCATGCGCAAGGAGCTGGGTGAGCAGTTCGAGAAGGCCAACGGCATCAAGCTGGGCTTCATGAGCTTCTTCGCGAAGGCCGCCGCCAACGCGCTGCAGAAGCACCCGGTGGTCAACGCTTCCGTCGACGGCAACGACATCATCTACCACGGCTACGCCGACATCTCGATCGCCGTCTCCACCGACAAGGGCCTGGTCACGCCGGTGCTGCGCAACGTGGAGCGCATGGGGTTCGCCGACATCGAGAAGGGCATCGCCGAGTACGCCAAGAAGGCGCGCGACGGCAAGCTGGGCCTGGACGACCTGCAAGGCGGCACCTTCACCATCACCAACGGCGGTACCTTCGGCTCGCTGATGTCCACGCCGATCGTCAACCCGCCGCAGAGCGCGATCCTGGGCATGCACGCCATCAAGGAACGCGCCATCGTCGAGAACGGCCAGGTCGTCGCCGCGCCGATGATGTACATCGCGCTGTCCTACGACCATCGCATCATCGACGGCAAGGACGCGGTGCTGTTCCTGGTCGACATCAAGAACCAGCTCGAGAATCCGCACCGCATGCTGCTGGGCATGTGAGGAACCGGGAATCGGGAATGGGGAATCGGGAATAACAGCCCGCCCCGTTCCCGCCCTTCCGATTCCCTATTTCCCATTCCCCATTCCCGAGAAAAGCAATGAGCGAACAGCAGCAATTCGACGTAGTCGTCATCGGCGCCGGCCCGGCCGGTTACCACGCGGCCATCCGCGCCGCGCAGCTCGGCCTGAAGACCGCGTGCATCGACGCCGCGCTTGGCAAGGACGGCAAGCCCGCGCTGGGCGGCACCTGCCTGCGCGTGGGCTGCATTCCGTCCAAGGCGCTACTCGATTCGTCGCGCCAGTTCTGGAACATGGGCCACCTGTTCGGCGAGCACGGCATCAGCTTCAAGGACGCCAGGATCGACGTCGAGGCGATGATCGGCCGCAAGGACAAGATCGTGAAGCAGTTCACCGGCGGCATCGCGATGCTGTTCAAGGCGAACAAGGTCACGCCGTTCTACGGTTTCGGCCAGCTCCAGCCGGGCAACGTCGTCAAGGTCAAGCAGCACGACGGTTCCGAGGTCGAGCTCAAGGGCACCAACGTCATCATCGCCGCGGGTTCCGACTCGATCGAACTGCCCTTCGCCAAGTTCGACGGCGAGAACATCGTCGACAACGTCGGCGCGCTGGACTTCACCGCCGTGCCCAAGCGCCTGGGCGTGATCGGCGCGGGCGTGATCGGCCTGGAACTGGGCAGCGTGTGGAAGCGCCTGGGCGCCGAGGTCACCGTGCTCGAGGCCCTGCCCGACTTCCTCGCCGCGGCCGACGCCGAAGTCGCCAAGACCGCCGCCAAGGAGTTCAAGAAGCAGCGTCTGGATATCAAGCTCGGCGCGAAGGTCAGCAATGCCGAAGTGAAGGGCAAGGGCAAGTCCAAGGAAGTCCACGTCACCTATACCAATGCCGAAGGCGAGCAGACGCTGGTCGTCGACAAGCTGCTGGTGGCCGTCGGCCGTCGTGCCGCGACCAAGGGCCTGCTGGCCGAAGGCACCGGCGTGAAGCTGGACCAGCGCGGCATGGTAGAGGTGGACGAGCATTGCCACACCGGCGTCGACGGCGTCTGGGCCGTGGGTGACTGCGTGCGCGGCCCGATGCTGGCGCACAAGGGCTTCGAGGAAGGCATCGCCGTGGCTGAGCTGATCGCCGGCCTGCCGGGCCATGTCAACTTCGACACGATTCCGTGGGTCATCTACACCGAGCCGGAAATCGCCTGGGTCGGCAAGACCGAGCAGCAACTCAAGGCGGACGGCACGCCGTACAAGGTGGGCACCTTCCCGTTCGCGGCCATCGGTCGCGCAGTGGCCATGGGCGAGCCGGCCGGCTTCGTCAAGGTCATCGCGCATGAGGAAACCGATCGCGTGCTTGGCCTGCACCTGGTCGGCGTGGGCGTGTCCGAACTCGTGCACGAAGGCGTGCTGACCATGGAGTTCAAGGGTTCGGCCGACGACCTCGCCCGCATCTGCCACGCGCACCCGACGCTGTCCGAAGCGGTACACGACGCCGCGATGGCCGTCGCCAAACGCTCGATCCACAAGGCGAACTGATCTTCGGGTTTCGCGATTCGGGATTGGGGATTCGTAAAAGCGAAGACGCCAGCCGCCCGATCGCATCCCATGCCACGCAAACGCCGGGCCCATGCCCGGCGTTTGCATTTCCGAACTCCGAATCTCCAATCCTGCATCCCGGCTATCCGATGAAATCCGTCTGCGTCTATTGCGGTTCCAACTCCGGCTCGAAGCCGATCTACACCGAACGCGCGATCGCGCTGGGCACGCGTCTGGCGAAGGACGGCGTGACGCTGGTCTACGGCGGCGGCAACGTCGGCCTGATGGGCGTGGTGGCCGATTCCGTGCTCGCCGCGGGAGGCGAAGTGGTCGGCGTGATCCCCGAGCAACTGGTCAACTGGGAAGTCGCGCACAAGGGCGTCACGCGCCTGGAAGTCGTCGGCTCCATGCACGAGCGCAAGGCGCGCATGTTCGACCTCTCCGACGGCTTCATCGCCCTGCCCGGCGGCTTCGGCACGCTGGACGAGATGTTCGAGATGCTGACCTGGCGCCAGCTCGGCATTGGCGACAAGCCGTGCGCGTTCCTCGACGTCGACGGCTTCTATTCGCCGCTCATGGGCATGCTCGACCGCATGGTCGCCGAACGCTTCCTGCACCCCGACCAGCGCGACGACCTTTGGCACGGCGACGACCTCGACGCGATGCTGGCATGGATGCGCGCTTACCAGCCGGCCCACGCCGACAAATGGATGGACGAGAAGCGGCGCAAGGCGATGCGGTGATTCCACCACCGGCACACCGGGTACACGCCACATCGTCGTCCCGGCGAAGGCCGGGATCCAGGCAAGACGCCTTACAGCACACCTGAGCTGATCTCACCACGCGGCATCATCCGATTTCGCGGCGACCCTGCGTCGGGAACGTTGCCAGCCTGGATCCCGGCCTTCGCCGTGATGACGGGACTTCGGAGTGGCCAAGCATCCCTGCGCTTACATCCTTGCGAGTCGGCGCAATGGCACGCTGTACGTTGGAGTCACCACCAACCTGATCCGACGCGTACATGAGCATCGAACCGGTGTGGCAAGCGGCTTCACTCAGCGTTATCACATCCACTCGCTCGTCTGGTTCGAGCAGCACGAATCAATCAAGTCGGCCATCGAACGAGAGAAAGCCATCAAGGAGTGGCGTCGCGCCTGGAAACTGAAGCTCATCGAATCGACCAATCCCCGCTGGCGCGACCTCTACCCGGATATCATCGGGTACGTGCCAACTGGATCCCGGCCTTCGCCGGGATGACGAGCCAGGTGTCGCCGTGCCTTCATGCGAGTTTCCCATGACCAACATCCCCACCTCTTTCAACGCCTTCCGCATCCACAACGACGCCGACGGCTACCGCAGCGGCCTTGAGCAGATCGGTATCGACGATCTCGCCTCGGGCGAAGTGGTCATCAAGGCCGCGTACTCCTCGGTGAATTTCAAGGACGCGCTCGCCGGTACCGGTGAGGGCAAGATCCTGCGCCGGTTCCCACTGGTCGGCGGCATCGACGTCGCCGGCCACGTGGTGGCCTCGACCGATCCGAAGTTCCGGGAAGGCGACGAGGTGCTGGTGACCGGGTGCGGGCTCAGCGAGACGCGCGATGGCGGTTACAGCCAGTACGTTCGCCTGGAAGCCAAGTGGGTGATCGCATTGCCGAGGGGACTGGGGCTGCGCGAGAGCATGATCCTCGGCACGGCTGGCTTCACTGCCGCGCTGGCGTTGTTCCGCATGCGCGAGAACCGGCAGGCGCCGGAACTGGGGCCGCTGGCGGTGACCGGTGCGACCGGCGGCGTGGGCTCGCTGGCGGTCGACATTTTCAGCCGGGCCGGCTTCGAGGTGCACGCGATCAGCGGCAAGCCCGAGCACGCCGATTACCTGAAGGCCATCGGCGCTGCGCAGGTACTCGGGCGCGATGCGTTGTCCACGACGCGCCCGATGGAGTCCGCGCGTTTCGGAGGCGGACTCGACAATGTCGGCGGTCCGATGCTGGCCAGCCTGCTCGCCCAGACCATCCCTTACGGCAATGTCGCCAGCGCCGGGCTCGCCGCATCGGCCGATCTGCCCACGACGGTGATGCCCTTCATCATCCGCGGCGTGTCGTTGCTGGGCGTCGCCTCCGCCGGCACTGCGCGCGATATCCGCGAGCAGATCTGGACGCATCTGGCCGGCGACTGGAAGCCTCGCCACCTCGACCGCATCTGCACGCGCGAGGTGGGACTGGACGAACTGCCGGACGTTTTCGCCAACATGCTCAAGGGCGGTTCGCTGGGCCGTACGCTGGTCGTGATCTGACGCACGTATTTGGCGCAGAAGATCGCCGGGACTCGGTCGCACCCGCTGTTGCGGTCGCCATGACGCTGGCTACAATCGCGCAAGGTTCAGGGGGACAGGCATGGCACGCATTCTGATCGTCGACGACTCGCCGTCGCAGCTGATGGGCATCCGGCGCATCGTCGAAAAACTCGGCCACGAGGCGATCACGGCCGAGGACGGTGCGGCCGGCGTGGAAGCCGCCAAGCGCGAGCTGCCCGACATGATCCTGATGGACGTGGTCATGCCGAACCTCAACGGCTTCCAGGCCACCCGCTCCATCTGCCGCGAGCCGACCACGGCGCACATCCCGGTGGTGCTGGTCACGACCAAGGACCAGGACACCGACCGCGTGTGGGGCATGCGCCAGGGCGCCAAGGCCTACATCACCAAGCCCTTCAGCGAGTCCGACCTGTCCGAAGTGATCGGACAGGTCATGAAGGCCTGACCGGCCCCGAGTGCCGTCGCCCTTACCGGGCGTAGCTCAGGCGCGACGCCAGTCGTCGCCGAATGCCTCTCGCATCGTCTCGTAAGCCTCGCGCTGCGCATCGTCGTGCGGACGCGGCGCCAGCACCTCAAGCTCGACTATCTGATCGCCGGGCGGATGCTTGCCGGACGGATCGTTCGGCAGGCCGCGACCGCGCAGCCGCAGCTTGCGCCCCGCCTCGGAATTGGGCGGGATCTTCAGGTCCACCGCCCCGCCCAGGGTCGGCACGCTCACCGTCGCGCCCAGCGCCGCTTCCCATGGCGCGACCGGCAGCACGTGGATCACGTTGCGCCCGTCGACTTCGAACCGCGGGTGCGCCGCGTACTCGATCTCCAGCAGCAGATCGCCATGCGCGCCCTGCCCGGCCAGGCGGATCACCTGGCCCGGTCGAATGCCCTTGGGCACGCGCACGTCCAGGGTCTTGTTGTTGACCGAAATGCGCACGGTGCCGCCTTCGTAGACAGTCTCCAGCGAGACGGCCAGCTTCGCGCGCGTGTCGCCGCGCGGCTGCGGACCCCGCTGCCCGAACCCGCCGCCACGGCCGAACAGGCTCTCGAAGAAGTCGCTGAAGCCGCCGCCGGCCCCGCCACCGGCGAAGATCTCCTCGAAGTCCACGCCGCCGCCGTAGCCATTGCCGCCGAAGCCGCCAGGCGGGGGCTGGACTTCGTCGCCCGGCCGATAGCCGCGCGCGCGCAACTGGTCGTAGGCCTCGCGCTTCTGCGGATCGCGCAGCGCCTCGTAGGCCTCGTTGACCGCCTTGAACTTCTCTTCGGCGCCCGGTTCCTTGCTGACGTCCGGGTGGTACTTGCGGGCGAGCCGGCGATAGGCGGTCTTGATTTCCGCCTCGCCCGCGCTGGGCTCCACGCCCAGGGTCTCGTAGTAATCCTTGAACTGCATCGATCGATCCGTCCAAAAAGCCTGGCCCGCGGAGGGTGCCGCAGGCCAGGAGGTTAACGCACTGCTGGGACGAGGCCGAGCTTACTGGGGCCTGGAGGCCATATCGAGGCTGCGGTGCTCGCCCTGGTTGACCTGGATGCGGCGCGGCGCCGATTCGGCGCGCTTGGGAATCACGATCTCCAGCACTCCGTGGCGGCCGTGCGCCTGGATGCCGTCGGGATCGGCGCTGTCGGGCAGCGCGAAACGGCGATGGAAGCTGCCGTACTGGCGCTCGATGCGCGAGAAGCGTTCGGTCTGGGTGGATGTCTCACTGCTGCGCTCGCCCCGGATGGACAGGATGCCCTTGTCCATCGAGACCTCGATGTCGTTGGGGTCGATTCCGGGCAGATCCGCGTAGAGCACGAAGCGGTCGTTCTCTTCCTTGACGTCCACGCGCGGCACCCACTGGCTGGTCACCACGGAGCTGTCGTCGGAATCGGCCTGGTCGAAGAAACCTTCGAACAGGCGATCGAACGCCTGCTTCATGTCGTGTTGCAACGAGGCCTGGCCCGGCCACTGACGGTAACGGACGATGTTCATCGCTCACTCTCCGATTGGCTTGGCTGACTGTGCATTGGCGGCGTTGCCGCCACGGGCGGAGGTAGGATCGCCAGTGCGGATTTCAAGCAGCGTTTGACGCGATGTTTCGCCGCGCCGTCTAGAATCCGTTCAGACCTCCCCAAGGACCGGCCATGACCATCCAGATCGGCGACCGCATTCCCGAAGTCACCCTGCAGCGCATCCGCGAAGGGGTGGAGACCATCGACACCGACGCGCTGTTCGAGGGCCGCAACGTCGTGCTCTTCGCGGTCCCCGGCGCGTTCACGCCGACCTGCTCGGAGAAGCACCTGCCCGGCTTCGTGCAGCACTTCGAGGACTTCCGCAGCCGCGGTATCGACGTGGCCTGCATGGCCGTCAATGATCCCTTCGTGATGCAGGCCTGGGGCGAGAGCCAGGGCGTGCCGGAAGGCCTGTTGATGCTGGCCGACGGCAACGGCGATTTCGCCCGGGCGCTCGGCCTGGAACTCGACGCCAGCGGCTACGGCATGGGCCGCCGCGCCAAGCGTTTCGCGCTGTACGCCGAGGACCGCGTGGTGAAGCTGCTCAACGTCGAGGCGCCGGGGGAATTCCGCGTGTCGTCGGCCGAGCACATCCTCGAGCAACTCAAGGACCGTTGAGCCGACTCGACGCGATGCTCAGCGCATCACGCTGAATTGCAGGCGCGCCCACGCGCCGGTATCGGCGAGCGCGGTCAGGCTGTGCGCGCCCGGTTCGCTGAAGTCGTGCACGAACGGCGCGGCGCCGCTGGATTCGCCGATCAGCCGGCCGTCCAGCAGCCAACGCACTTTCGCCTCGCTCCCGAGTGCGCGCAGGGACAGACGCACGGCCTTTTCGCCGCCGGGCGCCGGCGCCAGCACGGCGCGATCGTTGACGCCTTCGATGCGCAGCTCCTCGCCCGCATCGCGACCATCGGCAATGCAATCCGGCGCCAGCGCAGGCAATCGGGCCGCACGCCGCGTTTCGGCGGAAAGCCACGGCGTGGCCAACGCCGGCCAGCGCGCCAGCTGGCGCGTGCCGCGCGGATGCGGGCGGGCGCACTCGGCGGACAGGCGCTCGCCGCTGCGCGCGTCCACTTCGAACCGTTCCACGCCAGCACTCCACAGGCGTGCATCGCGTTCGGCGAACGTCGGCGGCACCGAACCGTCCAGCGTCCACGCCTCCAGCCGCTTGCGGCACAGCTGCGGCGCGTCGGGATCGGGCGGCAGTCCGAGCGGCCAGCAGACCTCCAGTTGCGATACTCCGGCGGGCGGCGGTGCCGGTGCGGCATCGCCCCGCTGACGCGGCAGGCTGTCGATCACCTCGAACAACAGCGGCAGGGCCGTGAGCGCGCCGTACTGCCCCGGCAAAGGCGTTCCGTCGGGGCGCCCGACCCAGACCCCGACCGTGTACCTGCGCGTGCTGCCCAGTGCCCAGGCGTCGCGGAAGCCGTAGCTGGTGCCGGTCTTCCAGGCCACGCGTGGACGGCGGCCGGGATCGAACGTATCGGCGGACGTGCCGGGGCGCGGGTTCGCTTCCAGCATCTCCCGCACGATCCACGCGGCCCCGGACGAGAGCAGGCGCCGATCCACCTGCGGGTCGTTTGGCGTATAGCGCACGCGTCCGGCAACGCCACCCCGATTCAAGGCGGCGTAGGCGCCCACCAGGTCTTCCAGTCGCGCGCCCGTTCCGCCCAGGATCATCGACAGGTTCGGCGAAGCCCCTTGCGGCCACTGCAGACGGATGCCCGCATGCGCCAGGCGCGCGGAGAAACGTGATGGGCCGACGCGGTCGAGCAGATCCACTGCCGGCACGTTCAGCGACAAACGCAACGCCTCGGCGGCGCCGACGGGACCGTTGAAGGCCGCATCGAAATTGCCCGGCCGGTAGTCGCCGAACGCTTGCGGCGCGTCGATCAGCAGGCTCTCCGAATGGATGAGCCCGTCGTCGATCGCCAGGCCGTACAGGAATGGCTTGAGCGTCGAACCCGGGGAACGCCAGGCCTTGACCATGTCCACATGGCCGAGCCGTTCGGCCTCCGCGAACGACACCGAGCCAACGTACGCGCGCGCCTCGAGGGTCGCGTTGTCCACCACCAGCAAGGCGGCCGACGTGCGCGCCGGCAGATCGGAGAAATATGCCGAGACGCGTTCTTCCAGTGTGCGCTGGAGTTCCAGGTCGAGCGTCGAGGCAATGCGTGCGCGCCTGGGCTGTTCCGACCGCAGGCGCTGTGCGAGCAGCGGCGCATGCCTGGGCGGCTGCAGCGAACGGGCCACGACCGGCTCGATCCTCGCATCGCGGACCTGCGCGGGTGTCCACACGCCCATCGTCTGCATCCGCGCGAGTACCTTGTCGCGCGCCAGGCGGGCACGCTGCGGCTCGCGGTCCGGGCGGAGGCGGCTGGGCGATTGCGGCAACACCGCGAGCAGTGCGGCTTCCGCATGGGACAGGCGCGACGACGGCTTGCCGAGGTACGCCCAACTGGCTGCTTCGACCCCTTCGACCGTCCCGCCGAACGGGGCGCGGTCGAGATACAGCGCGAGGATTTCGTGCTTGTCCAGATGAACTTCCAGCTGCAGCGCGCGCAGCATCTGCCGCAGCTTGGTTGCAGGCGACCGCGTCGGCGAACGCGCGCCGTCATCGATGATCCGGGCCACCTGCATGGTCAGTGTCGAACCACCGGACACGACACGGCGACTGCGCACCCACTGGCCTGCGGCACGCGCCAGCGACGCCGGGTTGATCCCGGGGTGTTTCCAGAACCACCGGTCTTCGTAGTTGAGCAATGCCTGCAGGTAGAGCGGCGACACCGTCTGCGGCGTCGCCGGGTAGCGCCAGATCCCGTCCGTGTCGGGGAACGCACGCAATGGCGTTCCGTCGCGCGCAACGACGACTGCGCCAGCGTCGCGTGCATCCGGCAATGGAAGCGGAAACGCGAGGTCCAGCAGCATCGCCGTCACCAGCAGTACGAGCGCACCGAGCAGTCCGCCAAGCCACCACGTGCGCATCCGCGACTGCAGGCGTCCGCTGCCGGACACCTGCATGCCGCTGTCGTGCTGGTGCTCGTACTTCATCTCTGCCTGTCCGGACCGGCGACGATGGGCGCGGCAAGAAGCACCGCGCCCATCAGCGCTGTTATTTGCTGCCGGGCTGTCGCACGGTCAACGTCGCCGGCACGGCCCTGCCCACGCCGCGCAGGTCGGGACGGTACATGTCCTCGACCATCGACGGAGGCACGGTGTAGGTGCCCGGCGTCACGGCACGCACGAGGTAGAACACGCGCGCGGTGTCTCCCGGCTCCAGCTTCAGCGCGGCCACGTAACGATCGTCGCGGAACTCCTCGTGGCGCACCTGCGCGGCGTCGTCGCGATCGCTGATCTCGATGCCGTCGATCACCACGCCGGCCCATTGCTTGCCGTCGCCCAGGTTGAAGTTCTCCAGTTCCAGGCCCGCCGGCAGCAGATCGGTGAGCAGGGCATCCGGCATGACGCGCGAGGTGCGGATGCTGAGCTGCACGATCAGCGCATCGCCTTCCTCCAGTGCACCGCCCGCCCACTCCTTGCCGTCGGTCGTGAAGTACTTGCGGCGGACGTCGATGACCGAGGCATCCGGGGCAGGCGCGGTGCGCGGCACGCCCGCGACTTCCATGCTGGCGTACAAAGGCGGCTCGCCCTGCGGCGCGAAGCTCACGCCACGCGCCATGGCGGCGGCATCGAACAGACGGCCGATGTAACGCGCGGAACCGGCCTCGGTGCTGACGTCGCCGACCTTCCACTGACCGGAAACCTGCTTGGCCTGGTCGGCCATCAGCGCCTTGCCCAGGCGCGCCAGCGCGACCTGCTCCTGCGTGCTCAACCACAACCAGCCGCTGTCGCGACGCGCCTGCAACTCCTTGCCCAGCGACATGGCACGCGAATCGAACTGCGGCGTGGCCAGATCGTGCTCATGCACCAGCGCGATCATCAACGCATCGTCGCGCAGGCGGCTGCCGTAATCGCCCAAGTACTCGGGCCGATCCGTCGCGTTGCGCGCAAAGCCTTCCTCGATGGCCTTGCGGCCCCGCGCCTTGTCGCCCTGCAGCGTCAACGCGATGCCCAGATGCACCAGCGGCAGCCCGGTCAGGCTCTGCTTGCGGTCGTTGTCGTAAAGCGCACGCAGCGTGCCGAGCGGTGCGCGGTTCACGCGAGCCAGCGCATAGCCGGCGTACGCCTGGTACGCGAACTTGAGGTGTTCGCGACGGTCGTAGCCGAAGAAGGGCGAGCCACCGGACAGCAGATCCTCGTTGAGTACCTTCAGCGCCTTCTGCAGCATCGCATCGGGCACGGCGAAGCCGCCTTCGCGCGCATCCAGCAGGAACTCCACGACATATGGGGTGATCAGCGGATTGACGTAATCGCCATCACCCCACATCGAGAAGTGGCCTGAACCGATCTGCATGGCGGCCAACCGGCCGAAGGCCCCTTCCATGCGGGCCCGGCGCTTCGATGCGTCCAGTCCGGTGGTACCGAGCATCTTCGCGGTTGCGTCATCCAGTTCGAGGGCGGCGAAGCCCTTGCTGGTGGTCTGTTCCGCACAACCGTACGGATACTCCAGCGCGCCCTGCAAAGCGCTTGCGAACGGGATCGGCGGCAGTGCGCTCACGGCCAGGCGCGCATTGACCGACTCGGGCATCAACCCGTCGGCCAGGTCGGCGTCGAGCGTGATGGCCGCCAGCGAATCCAGCGTGCGCGTGCGTGCACGCACGACCGCCGGCCACGCCGGCCGGACGGGTACGTCATAGCGACGATCGACGGTGTGGCCATTGCCCACGACCCGCACGCGAACCTGCGCAACGGTCGAGCCAGGCTGCGCCTGCAGCGGGAAGGTGTACGTGGTCTTGGCATCGACACCGAGCTGCGCGGTCCGCTTGCCGTCGCCGATGGACAGCGGCCCTTCGCCCGTCACCTGCACCTGGAAGGCGCCGGCCCGGCCGGTGAAGTTCTGCACGTCCAGCGTCACGTTGCTGCGATCGCCGGGAGCGAGCACGCGCGGCACGCTGGCCTCGGCCAGCACCGGTGCGCGCACCACCGTCTGGCTGTCGCGACTGCCGTACCTGCCTGCGGAAAACACCAGCGCTGACACGCGCAGGGTTCCGTTGAAGTCCGGCACGGGCAGCCGGATCCGGGCATTGCCTTTGGCGTCCAGTTTCACGGGACCGGTGAACAGGTCCACCGTCTGCACCCGCGCGGTCGGACGACGTGCCTGCGGCAACGCATCCAGCGCCATGTCGCCGCCGAAGCGGATGCGGGCAATGTCGCCCTCGAAGCTCTCGATGACACGGCCGTAGACGTCGTAGGCATCCACGCCCAGCCGGCGTTGCGCGAAGAAATGCGCGGCCGCGTCCGGCACCGGGAACCGCGTGATGTTGAGGATGCCGACGTCCACCGCCGACACGGTGACGAATGCGTCCTGCCCGGCGAGTTGCGGCGCGCTCACCGTCACCGGCAGCTCCCGTTCCGGCTGCATCGACACGGGCACCGACAGGCCCACCGCCACCTTGCGGTCGCGGCGATCCATCGGCACGTGGGCGACGCCCACCGCGCGGGCCGGCGTGATGCGGTTGGACGCGCTGCCACCTCGGAACACCAGCGCGGTCACGTAGACATCGTGACGCTCCCAGTCCTTGGTGACCGGAATCTCGAAGGTGCTGCCAGCCTTCGCGTCGATGTCCTGCACGTAGAGCATGTGGTCGCTTTCGACCATCAGCACGCCCTTGCCCGCATGCGGCGGCGTCAGCGTGACCTTGAGCGTGTCGCCCGCGCGGTAGCCCGTCTTGTCCAACGCCAGCTTGACCTTGTCCGGACGTGCGTCGAGGCCGCGGTTCTCGTCGCTCCAGCTCCAGCCCGCCGTAAACGGATAGCGGGTGGTCAGCCTGGTCGCCGGGTCGTACACGTCGACGCGGTAATCGCCCCATTCCACCGGGAAGTCGAACCTCACAGGCGCGGTGCCGGCATCGAGCGTGCGCGTCTCGATGTCCTCGTAGCGAAGCGTGAAGTCGTAATCCCAGCGGTCGTCGTCATAGCGCCAGTGGTAGTCGCGATGCTCGCGCACCAGCGTCACCCGCAGGCCTTTCGCCGGCCGGGGCGTCTCGTCGCTGCCGACGCGGGTGAGTTCGAAGCCCGCGGTCGTATTGGCCTCGCTGCCTTCCTTGTCGTCGAACAGCGGGCGCACGCCAACCAGCGCGTCGGCCGGCCACAGCACGCGCTTGAGGCTGCGGTTGACGCTGCGTCCGCCGGTTTCGTACACGCTGCCGGCCAGGATTACCGCGATGGGACTGACGGGCCTGGCTTCGGCGGGCAATGCGATCTCCTGTTGCAGCCTGCCCTGCGCATCCAGCGACGTGTCGATGACGTCGGCGGCTTCCTTCGGCAGCGCCAGCGTCGGATCACCAAAGAAATAGCCCGGCAGGCGCTCCAGCGGATGCTGTTCCACGGCGACCGCAAGCTTCGCGGTGAAGCGGTTGCCGGCGGCCGGCGCGCCGTACAGGTAGGCGCCGTCGACCTTCAGGCGCAGAGGTTCGCCCGCCTTGAGTACCGGCTGTGCGTCCAGGTCGAGCTTCAGCCGTTCGGGCAGGAATTCCTCGATGCGCAGGGTCATGCCCTGCACCGCTTCCTTGCTGCCCGGATCGGTGCGGAACTCCACCCGCCAGCGGCCGGTGGCCGCGTCGGCCGGGATGACCTGGGCATGGCGCACGTAGCCCTGCGCATCCGGCTGCAGGCGCGTTTCCAGGAAGATCTTGCCGTCCGGCTGGACGTAGCGCAGGAACAGCGGCTGCGCCGCCTTGCCGGCCTTCGCGACGATCGGCTGGCCGTCCTGGTCGCGCAGCAGCGCAGACAGACGGACGGTCTCGCCGGGACGGTACAGGTCGCGTCCGGACCAGGCGAAGACGTCGAACCACGCCTGCTCGCGGCCGCTGACCGCGAATTCCGACAGGTCCAGCGCCGGCTGGTTGAACGGCAGCATCGACACGTCGCTGCCGCGGCGGGCGATCAGTACATTCGCCGCATCCAGCCGATACCGCAGCAGCGCGTTACCGTTCCTGTCGGTCTCGCCCTTGATCACCGTCTCGCCCTTTGCGTCGAGCACCTTGAGCTCGACGCCCGATACGGCGTCGCCCTTCTGCAGCGAGGCGATGTGGACGAAGATCGTGTCCTTGTATGCCCGCGCATGCAGGCCCAGGTCGCTGACGGTGAAGAACGCGGTCTCGAAGCGGTCGTCGAACTCGCCGGCGCGCTTCATCACCGCGAAGTAGAGGCCGGGTTCCTGGAGTTCCCTGATGTCCTGCAATGGAAGGTAGGTCAGCACGCGTTCGTTGGGCTTTCCGCCCAGCGTGAAGCGGTTGACGTAGACCGGATCGGCCAGTCGCGACAGCGGCGTCTTCTCGCTGTATTCGCTGCCCAGTTCCCAGCTGCCGCGCCGGCCGCCGCGCTGGTATTCGGAGAAGAACCTCGGCAGTTCCTTCTCGCGCACGCGCAGGAACTCGACGTCTACCTCCGGCACGTTGACCGAAACGACCGGCAGGCCGCGGCTCTCGCGGGCCGGCAGCACGCTGCCCTGCGAGGCGAAGCCAACCACCGGGTCCAGCGGGCCGGTGTAGACCTGCTTGCGCAGTTCCTTGCCCAGTCGATCACCGGACGCGGCGGTCAGGCCAGCCTTGATGGTGACGAGGTAGTCCTTGCTGGCCTCCACGTGCGGGAAGCGTAGGATCCTGGCGTCGTCCGCCAGCACCCAGCTGCCCTTCACCACGCCGCCGTCCTTGTCGGTCACCGAGACGAGCTCGTCGAAGGACTGCGTGCCGACCAGCGGGCGACTGAACTCGAGCGCGATGGCGAGCTGCTCGTCTCCCTTCTGGTCAGGATAGGCGGCGACCAGGCCGAAGCCCTGGACAGCCTCGCGCTTGGCCTGCACCGCCTCGCCGCTGACAGCCGGCAACTGGCCGCCCGGATCGCGCTTGCAGCCACCCAGCGCGACGAACAGGGCCACGAACAACAGCAGCCAGGGAGCGAAAGGGACGTGGACCGCGAACCTTGCGTATGCGCGCTTCATGCGACCTCCATTGAGTGACGCGAGTATAGGAGCGGCGCGCGACTTCCCTAATGGGATTTCTCCGGGTTCTCCCGGGAGAGGCCGGGACCCAGTTCGCCCCTGCAGCGCCACTTGCCCCATGAACGAAAAACGCCGCCCGGAGGCGGCGTTCTTCGTGCGGCGTCTGCCGAGTGGTGCCTGGCGGCGGTCAGCCGGCCACCGGTCCGGTCTCGACCGCTTCGCCCGGCAGCCCGGTTTCCGCCGTGGCGTCGCCGTTGGCTTCCTCGTCCTGGTCCAGCGAGGCATCGACGCGTTCCAGCGTCTGCAGGCTTTCCCCGGCCGACAGGCGCATCAGCGTCACGCCCTGCGTGTTGCGGCCGACCTGCGAGATCTCCGCCGCACGGGTGCGCACCAGGGTGCCGCCGTCGGAAATCAGCAGCACGTCGTGATGGTCGGATAGCTGCACCGCACCGATCAGCTTGCCGTTGCGCTCGGTGGTCTTGAGCGCGATCACGCCCTGACCGCCACGGCCCTTGCGCGGATACTCCTCCAGCGCGGTGCGCTTGCCGTAACCGCGTTCGCTGGCGGTGAGGATGTCGCCCTCGCCGTCGACCACGATCAGGCTGACCACGTAGGCACCGCTGGTGTTGCGGCCGTTCTCCTCGCCCTCTTCACCCTCCTCGCCCTCGGCGAGGCGGATGCCACGCACGCCGGTGGCCGTGCGGCCCATCGAGCGCACCGCGTCCTCGGAGAAGCGCACGGCCTTGCCGTTGCTGGCGAACAGCATGATGTCGCGCTGGCCGTCGGTCATGGCCACGTCGACCAGGGCATCGCCGTCATCCAGATTGATGGCGATCTTGCCGCGCTGCAGGCGGAACGCGAACTCGGTGAGCGGCGTCTTCTTGACCGTGCCGTTGCGCGTGGCGAAGAACACGTAGCAGTTCTCGGTGTACTCGCGCACCGGCAGCACGGCCTGCACCTGCTCACCGTTCTCCAGCGGGATCCAGTTGATGATCGGACGGCCACGCGCGTTGGGACCGGCATCGGGCAGCTGGTGCACCGGCAACCAGAACACGCGGCCGGTGCTGGTGAACGTCAGCAGCGTGTCGTGCGTATTGACCAGCCACAGGTGGTCGATGAAATCCTCGTCCTTCGTAGCCGCCGCGTTGCGGCCCTTGCCGCCGCGCTTCTGCGCGCGGTAGGCGCTGACCGGCTGGCGCTTGGCATAGCCGGAGTGCGACAGCGTGACCACCACGTCTTCCGGCGCGATCAGGTCGAGAATGTCGAGGTCTTCCTCGCTGGCGCGGATCTCGCTGCGACGCGCGTCGCCGAACTCTTCCTTGACGTTCCGAAGCTCGGTGCGGATGACCTCCAGCAGCACGTTCGGATCCTCGAGGATCTCGATCAGGCCACGGATGGTTTCCAGCAGCTGCTTGTATTCGTCCGTGAGCTTGTCCTGCTCCAGTCCCGTCAGGCGGTGCAGGCGCATCTCCAGGATCTGCTGCGCCTGCGTTTCGGTCAGCTGGTAGCGACCATCGATCAGGCCCACGCCCTGCGGCAGGTCTTCCGGACGCGACGCATCGCTGCCGGCCGCGGCCAGCAACGCACCGACCAGACCCGGCTCCCACGTGCGGGCGAGCATGCGGTCGCGCGCTTCGTTCGGATTGGCCGACGTCTTGATCAGCTCGATCATCTCGTCGATGTTCGCGAGCGCGACCGTCAGGCCTTCCAAAATGTGCGCACGCTGGCGCGCCTTGCGCAGCTCGAAGATGGTGCGGCGGGTGACGACTTCGCGGCGATGCTTGACGAAGACTTCGAGCAGTTCCTTCAGGTTCAGCAGCTTCGGCCGGCCGTCGACGATGGCGACCATGTTGATGCCGAACACCGACTCCATCTGGGTCTGCTGGTAGAGGTTGTTGAGCACGACCTCCGCGGACTCGCCGCGCTTGACCTCGATGTAGATGCGCATGCCGTCCTTGTCGGACTCGTCGCGCAGCTCGCTGATGCCCTCGAGCTTCTTTTCCTTGACCAGCTCGGCGATCTTCTCGATCAGGCGGGCCTTGTTGACCTGGTAGGGGATCTCGGTGACGACGATCGCCTCGCGGCCGTTGTCGGCCACTTCCACCTCTGCGCGTGCGCGCATGCGCACGCGGCCGCGACCGGTGCGGTACGCGGTGGTGATGCCGGCGGTACCGTTGATGATGCCCGCGGTCGGGAAGTCCGGGCCGGGGATGTACTGGATCAGGCCGTCGACATCGATGGCCGGATCGTCGATCAGCGCGATGGTCGCGTCGATCACTTCCGACAGGTTGTGCGGCGGGATGTTGGTGGCCATGCCGACCGCGATGCCAGCCGAGCCGTTGACCAGCAGGTTCGGCACACGCGTCGGCATGACGGTGGGCTCGAGTTCCTTCTCGTCGTAGTTGGGCTGGAAATCGACGGTTTCCTTGTCGATGTCGGCCATCAGTTCGTGCGCGATGCGCGACATGCGCGCTTCGGTGTATCGCATGGCCGCGGCGTTGTCGCCGTCGATCGAACCGAAGTTGCCCTGTCCGTCCACCAGCATGTAGCGCAGCGAGAACGGCTGCGCCATGCGGACCAGGGTGTCGTACACGGCGGTGTCGCCGTGCGGGTGGTACTTACCGATGACGTCACCGACGATACGCGCCGACTTGTAGTACGGCTTGTTGCTGTGCGCGCCCAGTTCGTTCATCGCGTACAGCACGCGGCGGTGCACCGGCTTGAGGCCGTCGCGCGCGTCCGGGAGCGCGCGTCCCACGATCACGCTCATCGCGTAATCGAGGTAGCTGCGGCGCATCTCGTCTTCGAGGTTGACCGGGATGATTTCCTTGGCGAGTTCGGCCATCAGGGTTCCGTATCTGTGTTTGTCCGCGTGATCCGCGGACGGGCATTGCCATCGAAACCGGTGGCGGAACGCGACCGCGACGAGGGCCCGGCGGGCCCGTGCTGCAGCCCGCCCGCGGCGGCTTCAAAAGGACAGGAAATGATAGCACGAAGCGGGGTTTCCATGCACCCCGATTCCCACGCAGAAACAAGCAGTTAAGCCGCTTTTTCAAGCGGATTGCCTGGTCTGCGACGGGCGCTGCGAAGAGCGGTTTTCTGCTCCTGTTTCCGTAGGAGCCAGCTTGCTGGCGACGGCACCGCGCATCAACGGTCGCCAGCAAGCTGGCTCCTACGGGATGGATATCGGTTCGGCGCGGGTCAGCCGGCGAAGGCGGCCTTCATCGCGGCCGCGTCCGGACGCTCGACCACGCCCCGCTCCGTCACGATGGCATCGATCAGTTCGTGCGGGGTGACGTCGAACACCGGGTTCCAGGCACCGACCTCCTCGGCCGCGGTGCGTACGCCGCCCACGCCAAACAGTTCGCCCGGATCGCGCTCCTCGATGTGGATCGCATCACCGGACGGAGTGTCCATGTCGACCGTCGAGGACGGCGCCACCACCATGAACTTCAGGCCGTGGTGGCGCGCGGCGATGGCGAGCTGGTAGGTGCCGATCTTGTTGGCAGTGTCGCCATTGGCGCAGATGCGGTCGGCGCCGACGATCACCCACTGCACGTCGCCGGACTTCATCAGGTGCGAGGCGGCCGCATCGGCGATCAGCGTCGGCGAGATGCCGTCCTGCTGCAGCTCCCACACGGTCAGCCGGGCGCCCTGCAGCCAGGGCCGCGTCTCGCCGGCGAATACCTTGTCGATGCGTCCTTCCGCCACACCCGCGCGGATCACGCCCAGCGCGGTGCCGAAACCGGCCGTGGCCAGCGAACCCGTGTTGCAATGGGTCAGCACGCCGCTGCCGGGCTGGATTAGCGCGGCGCCCAGCGCGCCCATGCGGCGATTGGCGGCGAGGTCCTCGTCGGCGATGGCCTGCGCTTCGCGTTCGAGCACCTGCCGCCAGTCGGCGCCGGCCGCGGCCAGCGTGCGGCGCATGCGCCCCAGGGCCCAGGCCAGGTTCACGGCGGTCGGACGCGCGGCATTGAGGCGCTGCATGGCCGGTTCGAGCGCGTCCGCGGCCTGCCTGCCGTCGCTGGCTTCGACAGCGCGCGAAGCCAGCACCACGCCCCAGGCGGCGGCGATGCCGATGGCAGGTGCGCCACGCACGGTCAGCGCGTGGATGGCGGCGGCCACCTCGTCGCTGTCGCGGCAGGTAACGTACTCCACCACGAACGGCAGCTTGCGCTGGTCCAGCAGTTCCAGGGAGTCGCCGGTCCAGCGGATCGGACGGATGCGGTCGTAGCGGTCGAAATCGATCGAATTGCTCATCCGCCGATTCTAGCGGCCGCGTGCCGCCGCGTCCGCGCGCGGTCCGGTCAGAAGACCTGGAAGTCGCCGCGGCAGCCGTTGCTCACCCAGATGCCGCCACGGTCCCAACCCCAGGTGCGGCCCTCGATGCATGCGGCCTTGGACATCTGGCGCGTCAGGCGTGCGTCGCGCCGGATGGTGACGTTGCAACGGCGCTGGCGATGGTCGTCCGAACCGCAGTACAGCGTCTGGCCCGCGCCCCAGCCGGGGCCGTTGCCGTTCCAGTTGCCGCCGCCCCAGCCTCCGCCGGAACCGCTGGCGAACTCGGCGCGGCAGCCGTTGTTGACCCAGACGAATCCGCGGCCGACGCCCCAGGTGCGTCCCTCGATGCAGGGCGACTTGGAGTACTGCCGTACCAGGGTCACGCGGCGACCGTCGATGGCGCACTGCCGGTAGCGGTTGTCGTTGGAATCGCAGCGCACGGTGCGGCCATCACCACCGCCTCCGTTTCCACCATCCCAACCGCCACCGCCGCGGCCCAGCGCGAACTCCGCACGGCAACCGCGATCGACCCAGACGCCACGGCGGTCATAGCCCCAGCTGTGGCCTTCGATGCAGGCGGACTTGGAGTACTGACGGATCAGGCGCACGCCGCCGCGCGTGTCGGCGGCGCAGACACGATGGCGGCTGTCGTTGGAATCGCAGCGCACGGTTTGCGCAGAACCGTAGCCACTGCCGTATTGCGCAGCGGCCGGCAACGCACACAACGCCAAGGGCAGCGCGGCCAGCAAGGCATAACCACCAAGCGGATAGGCGCTCATTCGTCGGATCCCCTTTGCACGATGTTGGTGTGCAACTGACTCTAACCGGGAAAACTTAACGGGCGCCTCACACAAAGGGCTAGTGCAAAAACGGTTCAGCCATCGCTCTGGCTGCGGAAACCGATTTCGAACTCGGCCCGACACCCGTTCTCCACCCAGATGCCGTTGCCGTCGAAGCCCCAGCTACGACCCTGCACGCATGCGGCACGCGACAGTTGCTTGTGCAGACGCACGCCATGGCGCGTATCCGCCGGGCAATGGCGCGGTCGCTTGTCCTTGGAATCGCAGCGGACAATCAGGCCGTCCGGCTGCTTCGCCGCGGCCTGGACATCCGCCTTCATGCGGAACTCGGCACGGCAGCCGCCCGACACCCACACGCCGCGCACGTCGGCGCCCCAGTTCTGGCCGTAGATGCAGGGATTCTTCGACAGTTGCCGCACCAGTTCGAGCCCGGCGCTGGTATCGGCCGGGCAATGCTGCCAGCGGCTGCCGCGCGATTCGCAACGAACCAGCCGCACCGCATCGCGGCCAGCGTCGGAACCGCCGTGGCCGATCAGGAAGTCGGCCCGGCATCCGCCCTTGACCCACACGCCGGTGTCGACGACGCCCCAGGTCTCGCCCTCTTCGCATTCGGCGCCGCGCAGCTCGCGCAGGATGCGGACGCCCTCGCCCACGTCCGCCGGACATACGTTCGGCAGCGCGCCGCGGGATTCGCAACGCAGGATGCGGTCGCCATAAAAACGCCCCCCGGCCTCCTGCGCCACCAGGTCGCGCGCGGTCAGAACTCCCAAGGCCGCCAACAACGTCGGAACCGCCCAGCCGCGCATACCCACCCCTGACTCCATTGCGCCCACTCTAATCGTTCCGTGTTCAAGCCGGCATCACGGCCGCACCGCGCGCCGATCAGGCGCGCGGGAAGTCGAAGGCCAGCACGTCGGCGATGTGACCGCTGCCCAGCATCGCCATCATCAGGCGATCCACGCCCAGCGCCACGCCGGCACAGGCGGGGAACCCGGCCGCAAGGGCCTGCAGCAATCGTTCGTCCCGGGGCGGCTGGATGTCTCCCCGCTCCTGCCGCACCTGCAGGTCGCGATCGAAGCGAGCACCCTGCTCCGTCGCGTCCGCCAGTTCGTGGTAGCCGTTGGCCAGCTCCAATGGGCCCAGGTACAGCTCGAACCGCTCGGCCACCGGCGTCGCGTCGTGGCGCACCCGCGCCAGCGCGCATTGCGAAGCCGGATAGTCGTAGACGGCCAGCAATTGGTCGGCCGGGAACGACGGCTGCAGGCGATGGGTCATCAATAGGTCGAGCCAGTCGTCGCGTGTCAGGCCCGACGGATCGATGACCACGTCGCCCAGCGCGACGCGCAGTTCGTCGATGGACGCCGTCGCGGGATCGATGCCGAGGCGGTCGCGGTACAACTGGTGATAGCTCACGCGTTGCAACGCGGCGGTGCGCCCCACCAGCGCCAGCGCGGCCTGCACCAGTTCAGCGGTCTCGTCGATCAGGCGCATGTGGTCCCAGCCGAGCCGGTACCACTCGAGCATCGTGAACTCCGGGTTGTGGCGCCCGCCGGCTTCGCCGTCGCGGAACACACGGCCGAGTTCATAGCAGTCGCCGAATCCCGCCGCGAGCAGGCGCTTGAGCGGGTACTCCGGCGATGTGCGCAGCCAGCGCGTGCGCGGCGCGCCGTCGGTGCGGCCACTGAAGTGCAGATGGAACGAGGCGATGTTGGGGTCGGTGTTGCCCGCCATGGACATCACCGGCGTTTCCACCTCGGTGACACCGCGTGCGGCGAAGAAGGACCGCATGGTGGCGTTGAGGCGCGCACGCAGGTGGAGCGTCTCGAAGGAGGCCGAGGGCGTCCAGTCGTTGCCGCTCTCATGGAAAGCCCCCCTCACCCCAACCCTCTCCCCCGCAAGCGGGGG
>NZ_DASRTS010000056.1:0-43109 GCF_035655815.1 Lysobacter sp. | reverse complement strand
AACGCCGAGGGGATGAAGAAGCTCACTACGAGGCCGCCGCCCACGACCGCCGAGCTCTTGAGGAAAGACCGCCGGGAGATCTCTTGTCGGGGCTCCATGGTCAACCCTCCGTCAGCTCGGCCGCGCGATGCACGGCGTTGCGGATGCGCTGGTACGTTCCACACCGGCAGAGATTGCCGGTCATCGCCGCGTCGATGTCGGCGTCGCTCGGATTCGGCTTCGCCCGGAGCAGGGCGACCGCGGCCATGATCTGGCCGGACTGGCAGTAGCCGCACTGCACCACGTCGAGTTCCGCCCAGGCGCGCTGCACCGGATGCGTGCCGTCCTTCGACAGGCCTTCGATGGTGGTGACGGATTTGCCTTCGACGGTCGACACCGGCGTGACGCAGCTGCGTCGCGGTGCGCCGTCCACGTGCACCGTGCACGCGCCGCACTGCGCGATGCCGCAGCCGAACTTGGTGCCGGTCAGGTGCATCAGGTCGCGCAGCACCCACAACAGGGGCATGTCGGGCGGCGCGTCCACTTCGTGCTTGGTGCCGTTCACAAGCAACTTCATGGGATCCCTCGCGGCGGCTGGGTCGGGTGAGCCTACTCCCGGTCTCGCGGCTGTCGCCACGTGACGAAAGTCGGGGTGCGGGCCGAAGCGACTCCGCCAATCGACGATAGGTGCGCACGTGTCGGCACCGCTAGCCCGTTCCTCGGCGATCCTTGCCCGATCCTCCGTCGCGCACGGACGATCACGGAACGCGGCGGCCCTGCCCACATAATCGTGCCTGCACAATCGCAGGACACTTCCTCGCGATCGACCCGTCACCGTCATGACCCGACCGCCGGCCAGCTTGACCTCCCACACCGTCCTGCCCATCGGCGGGACACGCGCCGTGCTGGAAGCGTCGACCGCAGCAGAAACCGGCGACGCAGCGCTGGCGGTGGTGCTGGAAACGTCCGGCTCGACCTACGTCCGGGCCGGCGCGCTCGCACTGTTCGACGAACACGGCGGACAGACCGGCTGGCTCAGCGGCGGCTGCCTCGAACCGGAAATCGCGCAGCGCGCGCAGCAGGCGATGCAGGCGCGGCGCACGGAGTGGATGGAGATCGACACGCGTTCGGACGAGGACCTGCTGTCCGGTTCGGCCGTGGGCTGCCGCGGACGCCTGCGCCTGGCGCTGGTTCCGCTGCCCGCGCTGCCGTCGTGGCCGGCGATGGTCGCGGCCTGGCGCGACGGCGCTGGCACGCTCGTCATGCACGTGCACGCCGATGGCCGCATCGAGGCGCGCATCGGTTCCATCGAGGGGACGTGGCAGCTCGATGCCGCCACGCCGCCATGGACGGATGCCTCGTCGCGCTGGCCGCTGTCGATCGCGCCGATGCCATCGATCCTGGTGCTCGGCGCGGGACCGGAAACGCCGGTGCTGCTGCCGATGCTGCGCGCGCTGGGCGCGCACGTGACGCTGGTGGAGCGACGTCCGCGCTGGCGCATGCACGCGGCGTTCGCCGACGCGTCACTGGACGAGACACCGACGCAGGCACTGGCCGCCAGCACGCGCCGTCACGATGCCGCGCTGGTGATGCACCACCATTTCGAACTCGACCGCGAGGCCCTGGCCGCGCTTGCACAGGCGCCTATCGGGTTCGTCGGCCTGCTCGGCCCCGTGCGCCGTCGCGACGACCTGTTCCGCGTGCTGACCGCAGCCGCGCGCGAGGTCCTGCTTCCACGCCTGCATTCGCCCATCGGCCTGCACCTGGGCGGCACCGGACCGGAGGCGATTGCGCTGAGCATCGCCGCGCAGCTGCAGCGCCATCTGCACGGCGTGTCGGCGTGACCGGCCACGCGGCGATCGTGCTCGCCGCCGGTGGCAGCCGCCGGCTGGGCCGGCCCAAACAGCTGCTGACGCGTGGCGGCGAAACCCTGGTGCATCGCATGGTGCGCCTCGCGCTGGAGACCGCACCGTCGCGATTGGTCGTGGTGACCGGCGCGCATGCGATGAGTGTCGAAGGCGCCATCGCCGGTCTGGCCGGCGTGGAATGCGTGCGCAATCCGCAATGGAACGAAGGCATGGCCAGCAGCCTGCGGCGCGCCGCACAGGTGCTGGCGGAGGCGCGCTCTGCGGAGGCGAACGGGCACGTGCTGATCCTCGCCTGCGACCAGCCCGCGCTGGAGGCGCACCACCTTCAGGCATTGCTGCAGGGCGCCGCGCGTTCGCCGGATGCGTGCGTGGCCACGGTCCATGGCGAACGCTTGGGCATTCCGGTCGTGGTCACGCGGTCGTTGCTGGCAAGCGCACGCAACCTGGGCGGCGACCGCGGACTTGGCGGGCGACTGACCGCGTTACGGAGCGTGTGGCGCCTGCATGCGCCGGAACTGGCGCTGGACATCGACACGACGCAGGACGTCGCGCAGGCGGTGCAAAACGGGTGGCTCGATCCGGCGGGATGAACGCGCAGTCGGCGCGCAGCGGATCGGCAGTCGGAAACCAGGAACGTCAGGAAACGGCGCTAAACAGCAGGTGTTGCGATGCGGCGTGCGCGGCGCCGCGGAAAGGATGCGGCGGCATTGCGCACGCCGCATCCCGGGCGGTCATCAGGCCGCAGCGTCCTTCAGCTTCTTCAGCGGACGGACCTTGACCTTCACCGAGGCCGGCTTGGCAGCGAACCACTGCTCTTCCTTGGTGAACGGGTTGATGCCCTTGCGCTTCGGCTTGGCCGGAACGTTGACGGCGGTGATCTTCAGCAGGCCCGGCAGGGTGAAGGCACCAGCGCCCTTCTTGCTGATCGACGCGTGGACGGCGCCTTCCAGAGCAGCCAGGACGGAACGCACGTCGCGGGCGACGACGCCGGTGGATTCGGCGATGTGCGCCACCAGGCCCGACTTCGACAGCGCTTCCTTGATCGGCTTCGGAGCGGCCGGCTTGGCAGCGGCCTTCTTCGGCGCGGCTTTCTTTGCCACTTTCTTCGTCTTCGCCATATGTGTCTCGTAGTACTCGATGGTTGATGGGTGCCTGGAAACCGCAGGTAGGCAGGCGGAATGTAGGGCAAGCAAATCGCCGCGCCAAGTGGTATCGGCCTAAAAAGCCGCGAAATTTGCCGTGTTCGGGTCTGTCGCGGGGTTGAAGGCGCCGCCGGCCGACGTGCGGTCAGCGATCCGGCAGCGCCGATGCTTCGCGTGCGAGGCGCTCGATGCGCATCCAGTCGCCGGCCTGCACCGCATCGGCGGGCGTCAGCCAGGAGCCGCCCAGGCAGGCGACGTTGGGCTGGCGAAGGTACTCGCGCGCCAGCGTCGCATCGATGCCGCCGGTGGGGCAGAAGCGCGCCTGCGCGAACGGGCCGCGCCAGGCCGCCAGCAGTTCCAGCGCGTTGATCGCCTGCGCTGGAAACAGCTTGAGCAGCCGATGCCCCGTGGCGAGCGCGGCCATGACTTCGCTGCCGGTCGCCACGCCGGGCAGGTAGGCCATGCGCAATGCCACGGCCGCTTCGAGCAGTTCGCGCGAACAGCCCGGCGATACGGCGAACGCAGCGCCGGCCTGCTGCACGCGGCGCATCTGTTCCACGTCCAGCACGGTGCCCGCGCCGACCTGCATCTGCGGCACTTGGCTCGCAACCGCGGCGACGGCGTCCATGGCCACGTCGGTGCGCAGCGTGATCTCGATGGCGCCGATGCCGCCGGCAAGCAGCGCGCGCGCCACCGACACCGCCTCGTCCACGGCGCCCGGCGTGTACACCGGGATGATGCGATGGCCGGCCAGCAGTGCCTGCGCGTCAACGGCGGACATGGAAACCCGCCTGCGAGATCAGGTCGGAAATCTCCGCGGCCGAGGCGATGCAGAAATCGCCCGGGATCGAATGCTTGAGGCAGGCCGCGCCCAGGCCGAAGTGCAGGCGCTCGTTCACGGACATCTCGGTGATCAGCCCGTGCAGCACGCCCGCGGCGAACGCATCGCCCGTGCCGATGCGGTCGACGATGCCTTCCAGCGCGTAGTCCGGCGCGCGGCGACGCGTGCCGTCGCGCTCCACCATCACCGCCGACAGCGTATGCCGGTCGACACTGTGCTGCGTGCGCAGCGTGCAGGCCATCCAGCGCAGGTTGGGGAAGGCGGCGAAGGCGCGCGTGGCGGCCTCGGCCACGGCTTGTTCGCCCTCGGACGACACGCGCTCGCCTAGCACGACGGCGATGTCGCGATGGTCGGCAAACACCAGGTCGGCCTCGGCGAAGATCTGGCGCAGGATGCCCGCGGCATCGCCATCCCAGGCCTGCCAGAGCTTGCCGCGGAAGTTGCCGTCGAAGGACACCTTCACGCCCAGGCGGCGCGCGGCGCGCGCGGCATCGATGGTCGCCTGCGCGGTGGCGGCGCCCAGCGCCGGACTGACACCGGACAGGTGTAGCCATTGGGCGCCATCGAGCAAGGCGTCCCAGTCGTAGTCCACGTTGCGCACGAAGGCCGAGTCGGCGCGGTCGTACAACACTTCGCTGGGCCGCTGCATGGCGCCGTGCACCAGGAAGTACAGGCCCATGCGGCCGTCGGCGCGGCGCACGTGGCGCGTGTCCACGCCATGCCGGCGCAGCTCGCCCACGGCGGTCTCGCCCAGCGCATTGTCGGCGACGGTGGACACCATGGCCGCGTCGTGGCCCAAGCGGGCCAGCATCACCGCCACGTTGGCTTCCGCCCCGCCGACATGGACGTCCAGGCGCGGGCTCTGCAGCATGCGCTCGCGGCAGGGCGCCGACAGGCGCAACAGCAGCTCACCAAAACTCACTATCCGTTGACTCACACCCGCTCCCCGCACTGTGGTGACCCCTTTCTTATGGTGCCCGATCCCGATGGCGCACCGCAGCATGCCATCGGCCACGGCCTTTGCTAGGGTTTTGACCATCGGTGTCATTGACGCCGCCGGATCACGATAGCAAGCGCCGCAACCCAGTCAACAAGCACCTTACAAGCTGTACATGCCACATGGGAGGGGAACCTATGCAATTTCAGCATGTCGCAAAAAAGACACCGGTTACCTTGCTAGCCGCATCGATCGGGCTGGCACTGCAACTGAGCGCACTGGCCGCCTCTGCGCAGGAGACGCCCGCACCCGCCGCCAGCACGCCCGCCACGACGGCGACGTCCGCGCAGGCCACGCAGGGCACGGCCACCAGCAACGAGCAGCCGACCGAACTGGACACCGTCGTGGTGACGGGCTTCCGGGGGAGCCTGGAACGGGCGCTGGACAAGAAGCGCAGCGAGGTCGGCGTGGTCGATGCCATCGTCGCCGAGGACATCGCCGACTTTCCGGATCTGAACCTGGCCGAATCGCTGCAGCGCATTCCCGGCGTTTCCATCGCGCGTGATGCGGGCGAAGGCCGCAACATTTCCGTGCGTGGCCTGGACGCCCAGTTCACCCGCGTGCGCATCAACGGCATGGAGGCGCTGACCACCACCGGCGGTACCGACAGTTCCGGCGGCGCCAACCGCGGCCGCGGTTTCGACTTCAACGTCTTCGCCTCGGAACTGTTCAACAGCATCACGGTGCGCAAGACGACGTCGGCCGAGGTAGAGGAAGGCTCGCTGGGCGCCACGGTCGACCTGCAGACGGCGCGTCCGTTCGATTACGACGGCTTCACCTTCGTCACCGGCGCGCAGCTGGGCTACAACGACCTGGCCGGCGACCTGGATCCGCGCGCGACCATGCTGGTCAGCAATACCTGGGCCGACAACCGGTTCGGCGCGCTGCTGTCGGTCGCCTACACCAAGCGCCGCCTGCTCGAGGAAGGCCACAGCACCGTGCGCTGGGACAACGGCACCAGCAGCGGCGGCTTTGCCGGCACGCCGTCGGTGGAGAACGCAGCCACCTTCCATCCGCGCATCCCGCGCTATGGCGTGCTCGAGCACGAGCAGGAACGCCTGGGCGTCACCGCGTCGCTGCAGTTCGACCCCACCGACCGCACGTCGATGGGCCTGGACGTGATGTATGCCGACCTGGACGCCACGCGCACCGAGAACTTCCTCAACGGCCTGTCGTTCAGCCGCGGCGCCTGCGCTGCCGGCGCCCCGGGTGCCGCCTGCCGCGCCGCGGGCGCCAGCGGCAAGCCGGAAACGGTGGTGGTGGAGAGCGAAGTCGACGGACGCGGCAACCTGGTCTACGGCCGCTTCAACAACGTGGACGTGCGTTCGGAAGCGCGGTACGACGAACTGGAAACCAAGTTCACGCAGTTCAACTTCTACGCCGACCACCAGCTGACCGACGAGTTCACGCTGAATTTCCAGGCGGGCCGCGCGAAGTCGGAATTCGAGAACCCGATCCAGACCACCATCACACTGGATCGCACCAACGCGCAGGGCTACGTCTACGACTACCGCAACGATGATCGCCTGCCGGTGATCACCAACGGCTTCGACGTGAACGATCCGGCGCAATGGGCCTTCATCAATGGCGTGTCGGAAATCCGCCTGCGCCCGCAGTACGCGGACAACACCATCGACAACGGGCAGATCGGCTTCGCCTGGCAACTGACGGACGCCTTCCGCCTCAAGGGCGGCGGCCAGTTCAAGGAATACACCTTCCGGACCAGCGAATACCGTCGCGCTTCCGAAACGACCGTTCCGGCGCTGCCTGCCGGTACGAACATGGCCGATCTCACCCGGCAGATGGGCCTGGAGGACATCGGCGGCGTCGGCGACGGCCGCTGGCTGATCCCGGACATCGATGCATTCAATCGCCTGTTCAACATCTACAGCAACACCGGCACCTTCGCCGTCAGCAACCAGGTCGCGAGCGTGCTGGGCAACAACCGCAGCGTCGAGGAACGCGACCAGGGCTTCTGGCTGCAGGGCGATTTCACCACTCAGATCGGCAGCATGCCGCTGAGCGGCAACATCGGCGTGCGCCAGGTGGATACCTCGCAGATCTCCACCGGCTATGCCATCGTCGGCGGCACGCCGGTGCTGACCACGGTTCGACGCACGTACGACGACACGCTGCCCTCCTTCACGCTGGTGGCCGATGTCACGCCCGACTTCCTGATCCGCTTCGCCGCCGCCAAGGTGATGGCGCGTCCGGGCCTGGGCTTCCTGACGCCGGGCGTGACGGTCAACGTGTCCGGCGGCAATCGCGTGGTCAATGGTGGCAATCCGCTGCTGGATCCGTTCCGCGCCAAGACAGCCGATCTGAGTTTCGAGTGGTACTTCGCCGAGGAATCGCTGTTGGCGCTGGGCCTGTTCTACAAGGACATCGACAGCTTCGTGCAGACCTCGCGCGAGACGCGGCCCTATTACACCTCCGGGCTTCCGGCCGAACTGCTGGCCGGCACCACCGCCACGGTCAACGACGACTTCCAGTTCAACATTCCGCTCAACACCCCGGGCGGTCCGCTCAAGGGCCTGGAGTTCACCTACCAGCAGCCGTTCGTGTTCCTGCCCGGCTTCTGGAGCGACTTCGGCGTGCAGCTGAACTACACGTACGTCGATTCGAAGATCCAGTACATGACCGCCGCAGGCGCGACTTCGCTGCGTACCGACCTCACCGGCCTGTCGAAGAACGCCTACAACGCCACGCTCTACTACGAGGGCGAGAAGTTCGGCGCGCGCATCTCCGCCGCGTACCGCGATGACTACCTCACCACGGTGCCGGGACGCAACAACAACGATGTCGAGGGAACTTCGGAGACGCTGACTCTCGACATGTCGGCTTCCTACAAGATCAACGAGCATTTCGAGATCACGCTGGAAGGCCTGAACCTCACGGACGAGTTCCAGGACCAGTGGGTGGACTCGGTCGGCGACCGCGCATCGGTCTACCACCATACCGGCCGCCAGTACTTCCTCGGAGCGCGCTACAAGTTCTGAACCCCGGCTGCGCGCGGGACGTCTCTCCCACGCTCTCGTCCCCCGCAGCCGCTTTTTCCCGGAACATCCGAAAGCACCACCCGGCAAACGCATTACGAAGGCTTTCAGCGGCGGGACCGTCCAGCGGTCCCGCCTTTTCGTTCCTCTCGACGAGAAGGAGTGACCTGATGAGTGCCGTCCGTATCGCCTGTTGGTCCCTGTTGATTGCAGCACCGCTGTGCGGCCAGGCGGTCGCCGGCGGAATACCTTTCCTGGAGCGCGGCACCCTGCCCGACGGAGACGGCTGGGCCTCGCTGCCGACACCGGCGCTGCCGAACGGCACCACCGGCGGCAGCGACGCCGACGCCGCGCACGCGTTCACCGTAAGCGACCGCAACGCGCTGGTCGCCGCCCTCAACTTTCCCGACGCGACGCCCAAGATCATCCGCATCGCCGGCGTGATCGATGCCAACGTCGATGCCGACGGCAAGCCCCTGGCCTGCGAAGACTACGCACGGCCGGATCCGCAGACAGGTACGCCCTATTCGCTCGATGCATTCCTCGCCGCCTACGACCCGGCGACGTGGGGACGCACCAATCCGAGCGGCCCGCTGGAACGCGCACGCGTCGCCTCGGCGGCAGCGCAGGCAGCGCGCGTGCGCATCCGTATTCCGGCCAACACGACCATCGTCGGCGTGAGACGCGGCGCGGGCCTGCGCGGCGCGTGGCTGGACGTCCGGCCCGGTTCGACATCGGGCAACACACCGATGAACGTCATCGTGCGCAACCTGGTGCTGGAGGACACGGTGGACTGCTTCCCGCAGTGGTCGCCCACCGATGGTTCGCTCGGCAACTGGAACGCGGCCTACGACAACCTGTCGGTACGCAACGCCACCCACGTGTGGGTGGACCACAACACGTTCCGCGACCGCACCACCGCCGACGAAACCCTGCCCACCTATTTCGGGCGCCTGTACCAGATGCACGACGGGCTGCTCGACGTGACCAACGAATCGGACCTGGTCACGATCTCGTGGAACCGCTTCGAGAACCACGACAAGACGATGCTGGTGGGTTCTTCCGACAGCGCCGTCGCCGACCGCGGCAAGCTGCGGCTGACGCTGCACCACAACCTGTTCAACGACGTGGGCCAGCGCGCACCACGCGTCCGCTTCGGCCAGGTGCACCTGTACAACAACCACTACCGCATCAGCGACGAGGCGGCCGCCACACGATACGGCTACAGCTGGGGCGTGGGCATCGAGTCGCAGATATACGCGCAGAACAACCACTTCCGCGTCGGGGAAGCGGTCACGCCCGATCTGTTCATCGAACGCTTCAACGGCACGTCGATCCATGCCGAAGGCACGCTGCTCAACGGCGTGACACGCCGCAGCGCCGTGGATCCGGTGGCCGAGTTCAACGCCGTCAACGGGGACACTCTGACGCCAACGGTGAACTGGACGCCGACGCTGCACGGACCGATTGCCCCAACCGGCCTGGTGCCGGTGATGGTGTGGCTGGGCGCCGGCGCGGTCAGGTAACGCTGATTGACGGGTACGGGCGGTCGGGTCTACGCACTCGACCGCCTGTGCCGGGCGAACGGTGTCGAACGGCGAACGGCGCCGGCAGCGCCGGCAATTCGCGATCAATCGATCCAGGTTCGAACCCGTGACGGCCATCAGTCGGGACAGGCACTGAGGCCGGCCGACTGCGCGGCGGAGATTCCGGGCAATTCCGAGTCGGAGGCGCTAATGTCCGCTTTCGACCCGAAGCGGACGTATTTGCGACTCGAGAACAAAGATGGAACTAAGCCGCTACCTGACGTTGATGAATTTTCCGGCGGAGTGGGAAGCCTGGGACATGCTTCCACGCGCTTTCGTAAGTGAGCAGTCGGCGCTGTACGAGCTTGGGCATGAAGAGGCGGCAGAGCATGATCGCCACGGCGTTTTTCAGTGGTGGCTCACGCAGAACCCGCCCACAGAAACTCTCGTGAAACTTGTCGGATTGTCGTGGCTCGATCCGGACCAAGTCATGGCTGGGGCGGTTCGCCAATGTATCGCGCGGCAGCCGGATCTCAGTAAGGAAGTGAACTCGGAGCTGCAACGTCCCTTCAGCGTGCGCTGATCATGTCTGCTCCTGGCCGATAGCGGAAGTACGGGCGCTAGCCCGCTTCCGCGGTGGTAATGTCCGCTTCCGACCCAGCGGCCTTGGCCAAGCGTCCGACCCGACCCGCTGGGCTCGGTCATACGCGGGCTTGTTAGCCGGACCCGGCCTGCATAAGCTCAAGTCGAATTCGGCCGACCCACGGGCCGCCCATTGGGCAGTTGCACGTCAAACCCACGGGACGTGATGAGCGACCGAAATCAAGCATTGATCTTCATTGCTTCCGTGCTTGTCATAAGTTGGAGCTTTGAAGCTTTCATCATCGTCAATGGCGGCGTCAGGAACTTCGGCCCGCTCTGGATGATCGCCCTGATGTGCATTCCAGGCGTCCTTTCCATCGCGCTGATGGCTCATCCTGAATTCTGGATTCGGAGATATCGGCCTCCGAGCGGGAAAGGGGCGCTACTACATTTACGCCATTGCAGTCCCCCTGTTGCTGGCATTGCTCATGGGGCTCGTATCCGCATTCTTCGATATCCGAAAGTTTTCGCCGATTTCCGCAGAACGACTCATCCAAGTCACGCCTGTTCTCCTATCCCTGCTCGGGCTTGGCCTCATTGGCGCTTTCGGGGAAGAACTCGGGTGGCGCGGATTCCTGCTGCCGAAGATGATGAGCGGTGGCTTCAAGAGTCCTTACTTCGCCTGCGGACTTGTATGGGCATCTTGGCATCTTCCGCTCATTGCCTTCGGGGATTTCTACCGGACGGACAACACATTGCTCATGGCGCTGATCTATGGGCTCGGCATCATTGCCATTAGCCTGTTCTTCAGCGAACTCAGGATGCGCTCCGACTCAGTCTGGGTTGCTGTCATCGCCCACGCTTCCCACAATTTCTTCTTCCAGCTCATGATTCCATCATTGCTGCTCACTGCCCCGGGTTCGCATTCGGAGCTTTGGGAGACGGTGGCCAGCGACACCGGCTTGTGCGTCGCAGTGCTCTACGCTGTCGCGTATCTCGCATCTCGCCGAATTCTCCGGCCGTCCGCACCGGATTACCGAGGGGCGTGACGTCCGACAATTCATTCAAGCCGACACCGCTCCTCGGCGCGCCTTGACTGAGGCGTTGGCAAACGTCCTCCTCTGCCCGTTATCGGACATTCGGCGCGGAGGGCGCACTCGTTGGTTTCACTGTCCGCTTCCGACCCAAAGGAGACGATCCGATGGGCATGGGAAGCCGGGGAGTTGGGCATGCGTAGCAAAGGCTTGATGTCGGATGGCTTCCATACCAGCCGAGGCTGGCGCTGCGCCGCGGCACTGTCGGTCGCGCCGCTCTTTGCAATGATGGCTCTGGCACTCTGGTCGCTTTCTGGCGGCTCGCACACATGAGAGACGTCTTAGGGGGAACGATGGGCATGCTGAAACGGCAGGTGTGGGGCGCCAGCCTCGTGTGCATAGGAGTCGCTGTTCTCTACGGTAGCGGCGACGCGATTCAGAACTACTTTGTAACGGGACAGATCGCGTGGGGTAGGTCGTCACGACGATTGGAGGGAGAGATGGCGCTCATGGCTCACGGTCTCTTCTTCCTCGTTGGGGCGGGCATGGTCGCCGAGGGGATTCGACAAATGGTTTCCAGGTTCGAGGGTACGAGCCAGTACTAAGGTGCGACGCGTTCGGCGCAAAGCAGAGATCCACAGCAATCTTGATCAATGGACGCTAGGTCATCCGAACTCCTGGAACAAGACCGTGAAGGCTCGCAGTGCTCGGGTTACTCCTCGCTTCGCCTGGCCCATCGGTTCTGCCGCCGCGTTGGCCTGTACCGTCGCCGATGCAGCGGTCTGCGACGATGCGCCGGCGGGCGCGAGGACGCCCAGGCAGTCGTGCACGCCGTATCGGATCATCTCCGCACTCCTACATCGTGCCGCGCTGCATGAACGGTGCGCGCTGGTACAGCTTGCGCTCGCCACCACGTGGATCCAGCGCCAACGATGACGGCTCGTCGAACAGCAGCGTCTCGCGACGATCCAGCGAGTACGGCGCCCATGTGGGCAAATTTCGGTGGTTCGGATCGCCGTTACGCGCGAAGGCGATCAGCGCATCGCTCATCGCGTCGGCCACGCCCTGCGCCTGCGCGCCGTCGCCGGTGCGCGAGCCGGGCTGGCGGATGTTGTCGAACACCAGCGGGATGTCGAGCGTGTGGAACGCGCCGAGCTTGCCGTCATCCAGCGGCGAGCCCCAGTCGAGCTGGTACGCCCACGTCGGCGCGGCATCCGCACCTTGCCGGGCACGCGCCTCGCACTCCTCCACCGCGCCGCGCCAGGAGCGGCCCGCGGTGGTGGCGGCAAAGAACACCTGCGACGGGGTGTAGTGCGGATACATGCGCCGGTATTCGGTCACCACCACGTCGACAGGCAGGTCGACGTACTGCTCGCGCTCCAGTCGAGCGGGCAATTCGTCCCAGGTCAGCGTGAAGTTCTTCGGGTCGTTGCCGAGGAAGGCGCGCGTCTCATCGCGCGTGTTGCCGATGACCATGGGAATGCGCGAGGACTGCGGCGGTGCATCGGGCCAGAACGGATGGCGCGGCAGCGCGCCGCCGTCGAGCACGGGACCGAAGTACAGCGAAGTGTTCTCGATCCGCGACGGATCGCGCGTCTGCGCGGCTTCCAGGATCCGCCCGGCCGGCAGCGCGAGCAGCGCCGCCGTCTGGTCCGCGCGCAGTGAAAGCGCGTCCAGCAGCAGTTGCGCGCGTTGTGTGGCAGCACGCGGTCCGGCAGCCGTCACCTGCTGGCCGCTCATGGTCCAGGCGCGATGGAACAATCCCTGCCCCGCGGGCATCGCCATCAGCGTGGCGATCTTCGCGCCGCCGCCCGACTGGCCGAACACCGTCACGTTGCCGGGATCGCCACCGAACTCGCGCGCGTGCTGTTGTACCCACTGCAACGCGGCGACCAGGTCCAGCTGGCCGACATTGCCGGAGTCCGCGAACGCGGAGCCCGCGATGTTCTCCAGATACAGATACCCGAACGCGTTGAGGCGATGGTTGACGGTGACCAGCACCACATCGCCGCGCCGGCACAGGTTCACGCCGTCGTACAGCGCATCGCTGCCGGATCCGTTGTTGAATCCGCCGCCGTGGATGTAGAACAGCACCGGCCGGCGTGCGCCATCGCGCAGTCCCGGCGTCCACACGTTGAGGAACAGGCAGTCCTCGCTGGTGGGCTCGACGGCCTTGCCCTGCGGTGCCGCGGCACCGTGCGTCAGTGCGTCGCGAATGCCCTTCCATCGCGACTCCTGCAGCGCGGGACGGAAACGGCGCGGCGCGGTGTCGGCACCATAGGGAATGCCCTTGAACACATGAACGTCACGATCGCGGTAGCCGCGGACGCGGCCGCTGCGCGTGGTCGCGGTCGGATGGTCGCCATTCGCTGCGAATGCCGGACGGGTCAATGCTGCCGTCACCGCCAGAGCCGTTCCCGCTTGCAGCAGTCGGCGGCGCCGTACATCGGGAAGCTCGTCGGCAGTCATCGGCATCTCCAGCGTCTTACGGCTCGTCGGATCGGGTCGTGAGTTGCAGCGTGTCGCGAATCCAGGCGTCGGCGAGGCGTGGCCATTGCCGCAGCGTGGAATCGTCGATGTCGCGCACGCCGAAGCCGTGACCGCCGCGCGGGTACAGATGCAGCTCCACGGGCACCTGCGCGGCACGCAGCGCGTCGAAGAACAGCAGCGTGTTCTCCACGCGCACGCTCGCGTCGTCGTTGGCGTGCAGCAGGAACACCGGCGGCATGCCCGCTTTCACGCGGTTCTGCAGCGAATAGGCCGCGATATCCGATGCCGATGGTGCGGCGCCGAGCAGGTGCTCGCGCGATACCGCGTGGGCATGGCGGCCCATGTCGATGACCGGGTACATCAGCAGCAGGAAGTCCGGGCGTGCATCGATGCGGTCCGCGACGTCGATGGCGGCATACGTGGCTTCCCCGTAGCGCGTGCCCAGGCTGGCGGCGACGTGGCCGCCGGCGGAGAAGCCGATCGCACCGATGCGGTGCGGGTCTATGTTCCATTCGGATGCGCGGGCGCGGATCAGCCGCAGCGCGCGCTGCGCATCGGCGAGCGGCGCATCTCTGGCGTCGTCATGCCCTTCGCCGGGCAGGCGGTAGCGCAGCACGAACAGCGTGTAGCCCAGCCGGTCGACGAATTCCGGCACCAGTGCGGTGCCTTCCTTGTCGAGCACGATCCGCCGGTAGGCGCCGCCGGGCATCACCAGCAGCGCCGCACCGTTCGGTTTTGCCGGGCGGTACACCACCATGTACGGCTGCGTGATGCCGGTGACGATTCGGTTGGGACGTGCGGCATCGTCGCTGCGTTCGACGAAGCGCTGCTCCAGCCGCACGTGCTGCGAACCCGGCGCAGTGCGGTCGGGCCACAGGAAGATCCGCGACGCGGCCTCCTGCGCGGTGTCGGCCGATGGCTTCTGCGCGGCGGCCGGCATCGCAAGCAATGCGCAGAGCAGCAGCGCGAGGCGGCGCACCGGTCGCCCTACTTCAGCGGATCGCGGCGCGGCAGCGGCTTCAACGGCTCCATCGTGTCCAGGTTCCAGTCCGCCGGCACGAAGGTCTGCCGCGTTTCCTTCTGCTGCGGATAGCCGCCCACCTGCTCCTGGCTGTCGATGATGCGGCCGCGTCCTTCGATGGTGTCGGCCAGGATGCGGCGATCGACGTCGTCGCGGTCCCACGGACGCGCGCCGGCGTTGGCGATCGCCGCGTCCTGCACCTGCTCCGACGGCAGCAGCGTCACGCCGAACGGAAGCTCCGGCGCGCGCTTCATCGCATCCACGCCGATGGGCGTGGTGGTGTAGCGGCCCTGCTGTGGCAGCGGATTGCCCAGGCGATCGACGGCGAGGTTGTCATCCAGGTACACGTCCACGTCGCCCGAACCGCCGACGGTGAAGAAAGCCACGTCCTCGGTCGAGATGCCCGCGCGCATCACGTTGCCGCGCGCGATCACCTGGCCGCGCGAGTACGGATGGCCCAGCCATTCCTCGGCGATGAGGTTGTAGTGCACCGCGCGCTGGCCGGGGTCATAGATCAGGTTGTTGATGACCTGTCCGCGCGCGCCGCCCTTGAACAGCGGGTTTCGCTCGTAGTTGTGCGCGTACAGGTTGCCGACGATCAGCACGTCATTGACGTGGTCGTGGATCAGCGTGCCCTTGCTGTGCTCGCCCTTGGGATGCGTGGCGTTGGCCAGGCCTTCGGCGATGATGTTGTTGCTGTAGGTGATGCGGCGCGACGCCGCTTCCATCCACTGCTTCTCGCTCTCGCCGAAGAAGCGCGTGCTGGACGCCGACAGGTTCTCGTCGGTGGCCCACGTCAGCGAGCAGTGGTCGACGATCACGTCGCGCGCGCCGCGCACGGTGGTGATGGCGTCGATGTCGCCGGAGAACTTCGGGCGATGTCCGTCACCGGGCCGCACGCGGATGTGGCGGATCACCACGTCGTGTGCGCCGATGGTCAGACCGCCCTTGATGAGGGTGATGCCCGGCTGCGGCGCGGTCTGGCCGGCGATGGTGAGGAAGGGCTCGGTGATGCGCAGCTCCTTCATGCCCAGATCGATCACGCCGCCGACCTCGAACACGACGATGCGCGGCCCCTTGGCATTGACCGCCTCGGCGAACGAACCCGGCCCCTCGGCCGCGAGCGTCGTCACCCGCAGGATGCGGCCGCCACGCCCGCCGGGCGTATGGGCCGCCCAACCCTGCGCGCCCGGAAATGCCAGCTGGGCTGTCTCCCGGGACATGGAACCCTGGGCCGCCTGCACCCCCATCGAGCCGGTGGCGGCCACCATTCCAGCCACCAATATCCCGCCCGCAGCGCGCGCGAACCGCGAAAACACGCTCCTTCCCAACCGCATCGTCATCCGTCCCCTCCCCGAGCCGTCCACCGAGTGTAGGCCCGATTGTCAATGACACCGGTTTCCTATACAACACTGCGGACGCGCTCTTACGCAGGGGAACCGGCATCGCATGGACAGACACGCGCCCGACCAAGGCAGCGACCCCGCCGCAATTGCCCGCCGGCTGGTGACCGCCCGGCGGCAGGCCCAGGCCCTGCCGGACTACCCGGGCGAGCTCCCCCGCACGCTGGACCAGGGCTACGCCTGCCAGGACGAGGCCATCGCACTGTGGGGACGGCCGGTGGTGGGCTGGAAGGTGGGCAAGATCCCGGCCGACTGGGAGTCGCTGCTCGGCGAGGAACGCCTGGTCGGCCCGATCTTCGAGGGCGCGGTGCAGGCGCCCGCGCCGCGCGAGGCCGGACGGTTCGCGGTGATCCCCGGCGGCTTCGCGGCGGTGGAGGCGGAATTCGTGTTCCGCATCGGCGCCGATGCCCCGGCGGACAAGACCGACTACACCGCGCAGGAAGCCGCGGACCTCGTCGAGACGTTGCTGGTGGGCGTGGAACTGGCCGGCAGCCCGCTGCCGCTGATCAACGTGCTGGGCCCGCCGATCGTGGTCTCGGACTTCGGCAACAACAGCGGCCTGATCCTGGGCCCGGAAGTGCCCGGCTGGCGTTCGCTCGCCGCCGACGAGCTGACCTGCGAGACCTTCATCGACGGCCACCTGGTGGGCGAAGGCGGGGCGGCCTCGATCAGCGGCGGGCTGCTCGCCGCGCTGGCATTCGCGCTGTCGCGCTGTGCGCAGCGCGGCTACCCGCTGAAGAAGGGCACGCTGGTGACCACCGGCGCGGCGACCGGCATCCATGACATCCTCGCCGGCCAGCGCTCGCGCGTGAGCTTCGGCCGCTGGGGTGAAGTGCTTTGCAATGCCGTTGCCGCCATGCCGGAGGGTTCCGACGCATGACCGATCGCCGTGGTTTCCTCGCCGGCCTCGCCGGCGCCTGCGCGGCTGGATTGCTGCCGTCGGCGACCGCGCAGGACGGCACGCGCGTGCTCACCGCCACCGACGTACACGTAAAGGACTACCCGACCGTCGAGGCCGTGCGCTGGATCGGCGAGCAGCTCGAGCGCGAAACCGGCGGCCGCGTGTCGATCCGGCTGTACCACGCCGGCCAGCTCGGGCGCGAATCCGAGGCCATCGACATGGCGCGTTTCGGCGCCATCGACATCACGCGCGTCTTCACCGGCGCGCTCAACAACGCCTTCCCGCTGACCCAGGCGCTGTGTCTGCCGTACGTCTTCGACTCGGTGGAACACCAGCGCCGCGCCATCGATGGGAACATCGGCGCGCAGGTATTGCGCGGCTTCGAAACGCGCGACCTGGTCGGCCTGGCCATCTACGACAGCGGTGCGCGCTGTTTCTACAACACGCGTCGCCCGCTGGTGGCGCCGGCCGACCTGGAAGGCCTGAAGTTCCGCGTGCCGTCGTCGGACATCTTCCTCAAGCTGATGCGGCTGTTCGGCGCGAACCCGACGCCGCTGTCGTACGGCGAGGTGTTCTCGTCGCTGGAGACGCACCTGATCGACGGCGCGGAAAACAACCTGCGCAGCTTTCATGCCAGCCGCCAGTTCGAGGTGGCGCGCTACTGGTCCAAGAGCGAGCACTCCTATGCGCCCGACGTGCTGCTGGTTTCGCGCGCGACGTTCGAATCGCTGCAGCCGCGCGACCGCGACCTGCTGCGCGAGCTGTCGCGGCAGTCGGTGTCGGTGATGCGCCGGCTCTGGGACCAGTCGGAGAGTTCCGCGCGCGACGCCGTGCTGCAGGCCGGCGTGCAGTTCAACGACGTGGACATGCCGGCGTTCCGGCGCGCCGCGCAGCCGCTGCTCGACGAATACCTGCGCCATCCACAGGTCGGTGCGCTGCACCGGCAGATCCGCGCGCTGGCGTGAGCCTGGGCCGCCGCGCGAACGAGGTGCCTTACCACTGAACCCGCACGCTGTGTCACAGGCGCGCCGCAGGACGCGATTTCGGAGGGGAAATTCGCAATGCAGGACACCGCAACACATGCTGCACCCGCCGCGCCGCTGGCCGGCCTTCTCGACCGGCTGGCGGGCCTGGCCATCGCCGTGGCCGCCTGCGCGCTGCTCGGACTGGTGGTCGTGCAGGGCTGGCAGGTCTTCGCGCGCTACGTGCTCAACGACTCGCCCAGCTGGACCGAACCACTCACGCTGCTCCTGCTTGCCACCGCGATGAGCCTCGGCGCCGCGGCCGGCGTGCGCGAGCGGCGGCATTTCGCGTTCTCGCTGCTGGCCGATGCGCTGGGCCCGAAGGCGCATGCGTTGCTCGATGCGTTCAGCGCGCTGGTGGTGGCGTCGATAGGTGCCGTGCTGGCCGGCTGGAGCGCGGTGCTGCTGACCGACGGCTGGAACGTGCACCTGGCCGGTGCACCGCTGCCGCAGAGCATCAATTATCTGCCGCTGATGCTGGGCGGCGCGCTGATGACGCTGTTCGCGCTGGACCAGCTGCGCGCCGTGGCGTTCCTCCGTAGGAACCAGCTTGCTGGCGACGGGCTTACGTCAACCTCTGGTCGCCAGCAAGCTGGCTCCTACAACGACGAAGCGAGGTCCTGAGTCATGGCGATCTCGCTTCTGTTCATCGTCTTCGCGGCGCTGCTGCTGATCGGCGTGCCGGTGGCCTACGCCCTGGCCGCAGCCGCACTCGCGACGCTGCTGGTGCTGGACCTGCCGCTGGTGGTGCTGGTGCAGCAGACCTCGGCCGGTGCGGGCTCGGTATCGCTGATCGCGATTCCGTTGTTCATCTTCGCCGGCGAACTGATGCTGCGCGGCGGCATCTCCGAACGTCTGATCTCGCTGGCGGCGGCCATGGTGGGCCGTCTGCGCGGCGGCCTGGGCCAGGTCAGCGTGCTGTCGTCGCTGTTCTTCGGCGGCGTGTCCGGCTCGGCCATCGCCGACGTGTCCGCGGTGGGCGGCACGATGATTCCGCAGATGGTGCAGCGCGGTTACGACCGCGACTTCGCCGTCAACGTCAGCATCACCGCCGCGCTGGTCGCGCTGCTAGTGCCGCCATCGCACAACCTGATCCTGTTCACCGCGGCGGCCGGCGGCGGCATGTCCATCGCCGACCTGTTCGCGGCCGGCATCGTGCCAGCGCTGCTGATGACGCTGGCGATGATGGTGACTGGCTGGGCGGTGGCGCGTTCGCGCGGCTACGGCACCGAACCCTTCCCCGGCATGCGCGCGTTGCTGCTGCGCCTGGTCGCGGCATTGCCGGGCCTGGGCCTGGTCACGCTGATCTTCGTCGGCATCCGCGCGGGCGTGTTCACCGCGGTGGAGAGCGCCGCGATGGCGGTGCTGTACGCGCTTGCCGTGACCGCGCTGCTCTATCGCCAGCTGAAGTGGCGCGAGTTCATCGGCGCGGTCACGCATGCCACTCGCACGACGGGGGCCATCCTGTTCGTCATCGCCACCGCGGCGGTGTTCGGCTGGCTGCTGGCCTACCTGCAGGTACCGGCGGCAGCCGTGGATGCGCTGCAGGCCATCGCGCACGACAAGATCACCGTGCTGCTGCTGATCATCCTGGTGCTGCTGGTGCTGGGCACGTTCATGGACCTGGCGCCGATGATCCTGATCACCACGCCGATCTTCCTTCCGGTGGCGAAGGCGTACGGTATCGATCCGATCCACTTCGCGCTGGTGCTGGTGCTGACCGGCGGCATCGGCCTGGTGACGCCGCCCGTGGGTTCGGTGCTCTTCATCGGCACGGCGATCGGCAAGATCAGCATCGGCCAGAGCATGCGCACCATCTGGCCGTTCTGGCTCGCGGCGATTGCGGTGCTGCTGCTGGTCGCGTTCTTCCCGCAGCTGTCGCTATGGCTGCCGGCGGCGTTGAAGGCTTGAGATCGTCGGAGCTTTTTTGACGCGGATGAATGCAGATGAACACGGACAAAAGCTTTATCTGTGCGCATCTGCGTCATCCGCGTCGAATCGCATTGAGGGCGAAAGTCTTGCGGAGGGCACGACTGGCCATGTCCGCGTGCGCGCATGGAGCGTTGTCTGTGTTCGTCCGCGTCCATCCATGTCGAATCGCATGAAGACGAAACGCGTATTGACCGTGCTCCTGTGCGCACTGGCGTTCGCCGCGACCGCTCAGGCCGCGCCGCAATGGCAGCGTGGCGTCGAGAACCAGCGCAAGGGCGATCTGGGCGACGGCACGTTCCTCAATCCGGTGCTCGCCGGCGACCGGCCCGATCCGTCGGTGCTGCGCGACGGCCAGGATTACTACCTCACGCTGTCCTCGTTCGACGCGTATCCGGGCCTGTCGCTGTGGCACTCGCGCGACCTGGTCAACTGGCAGCCCATCGGCCACGGCATCACGAAGAACGTCGGCGCGATCTGGGCGCCAGACCTGGTCAAGCACGACGGCCGCTACTACATCTACTTTCCGGCGCGCACCGCGCAGGGCCGCAGCAACTACGTGGTGTGGGCGGACGACATCCGCGGCCCGTGGAGCGAGCCGGTCGACCTGCACCTGCCCGACCACATCGATCCCGGGCACGCGGTCGGCGAGGACGGCAAGCGCTACCTGTTCCTCAGCGCCGGCGACTACGTGCAGTTGTCGGACGACGGCCTGCGTACCGTCGGCGAGGTGAAGCACGTCTACGACGGCTGGCGTTATCCGGAAAGCTGGAACGTCGAGAGCTACTCGCAGGAAGGCCCCAAGATCACCTTCCGCAACGGCTGGTACTACATGATCACCGCGGTCGGCGGCACCGCGGGCCCGCCGACCGGGCACATGGTGATCGTGGCGCGTTCGCGCTCGATCCATGGTCCGTGGGAGAACTCGCCGCTCAACCCGGTCGTGCGCACGAAGAGCCCCGACGAACACTGGTGGTCGCGCGGCCATGCCACGCTGGTGGAGGACACCGCGGGGCAGTGGTGGATGCTCTACCACGGCTACGAGAAGGACTTCTGGACGCTGGGCCGGCAGACGCTGCTCGACCGCGTGCGCTGGACGGACGACGGCTGGTTCGTCGCCGAGGGCGGCGACCTGGGCCAGCCGATGCGCAAGCCCGCCGGCACCGCGGTGCCGCATGGCATGGCGCTGTCGGACAGCTTCGACGGCAGGACGCTGGGTCCACAGTGGGCGTTCTTTGATCCCGCCCCGGACGAGATGGAGCGCCTGTCCTTCGACGGCCAGGCGATGGTGCTGCGCGGCAAGGGCCGGCGTCCCGCCGACAGTTCGCCGCTGACGGTGATCCCGGGCGACACCGCGTACCAGGCGGAAGTGCAGATGGACATCGGCCCGGGCGCCACCGGCGGCCTGGTGCTGTTCTACAGCGACCGGCTGTACGTGGGGCTGGGCTCCAACGGCAAGTCGTTCGTGATGCACCGCTACGGCGAGGAGCGCCCCGCGCAGGGCCTGCCACCAGGCCCGGGCGGCAGGCTGTGGCTACGCGTGACCAACGACCGCCACATCGTCACCTTCCACCACAGCCGCGACGGTCGCACCTGGCACAAGTACGACGTGCAGATGGAAGTCTCCGGGTACCACCACAACGTGGCCGGCAAATTCCTGTCGCTGCGTCCCGGCGTATATGCCAGCGGCGAGGGACAGGTGAGGCTGCTGGACTTCCGCTACCGCGCCCTGCCGTGAGGCCGGCGGTGCGGCCCGGCTAGAATGTCGCAAATCCGCAGGCCGCCCATGACCGCAATTCCTCCGCGCTCCCGACGCACCCGCACCGCCTCTTCGCCGGCCACCGCGCCGGAAGAGGCGGTCCTGCCCGGCAAGGCCACCATCAACGACATCGCGCGGCTCAGCGGCGTGTCGAAGAAGACCGTCTCGCGCGTCATCAACCACTCGCCGCTGGTGCATCCGGAAACGCGCGAGAAGGTGCTGGCGCTGATGAAGCAGCTGGGCTACACGCCCGATCCGCAGGCGCGCGGCCTGGCGTTCCGGCGTTCGTTCCTGATCGGCCTGGTGTACGACAACCCGACCGCGCAGTTCATCGTGAACATGCAGTACGGCGCGCTGGATGCGTTGCGCGATTCGGGCTACGAACTGGTCGTGCATCCGTGCGACAGCTCGAAGGAGGATTACATCGACGGCGTGCGCCGCTTCGCGCAGCAGCAGAAGCTGCACGGCGTGATCCTGATCCCGCGCGTGTCGGAAGACGAACAGCTCGCTGCGGCGTTGCGCGAGATCGGCGTGCGCTACGTGCGCATCGCATCGATCCCGCTGGACGAGGCGCGGCACATGGTGGTCACGCACGATCGCCAGGCCGGCATGGAGGCCGCCAATTACCTCGAATCGCTGGGCCACCGCACGGTCGGCCTGATCACCGGCCCGCGCCGTTACCGTTCGACCATCGAACGTGGCGGCGGCTTCCTCGCCGGCCTGGATGCGCGTGGCATCGAACTGTCGCCGGACTACATCTACGAAGGCGGCTACACCTTCGATTCGGGCGTGGCCGGTGCGGAGTACCTGCTGGCCAAGTCGCCGCGCCCCACCGCGATCTTCGCGTGCAACGACGAGATGGCCGCAGGCGTATACAAGGCGGCGATGCGGCGCGGCCTGTCGATCCCCGGCGACCTGTCGGTGGTCGGCTACGACGACAGCCCGCTGGCCTCGCAGCTGTGGCCGGCGATGACGACGATCCACTCGCCGATCCGCGACCTGGGCCGCATGGCGGCGCAGATGCTGCTGAGCGACGAACCCGCGTCCGACGTCGCCGCACCGCACCGCACCGTGACGCCCCGCCTGGTGGTACGCGATTCGAGCCAGCGGCCGAAGGGCTGAGGCGGGACTCGCCAGCCTTGAGTGCTCTCCTGCCGGGAGAAGGGTTGGGGTGAGAGTCGGACGAGCGATGCACTGATGCTCATCCTGCGCACCCACGCTGTGCACTGCACCCGTCTCCAGCCCTCCCCTGAAAGCAGGGGAACAGCAGAAGCACAGGCGCGGAAGTTTTGCCTCCTCCCCTGCTTGCAGGGGAGGTTGGGAGGGGTCGTGAGGCGCGACTGCGCCGAGCTCCCGCGATGCGACTCGTACCCCTGCCCAGCCGTGCGCGCCTTCGGCGCGCGCCTCTCCCGCCGCGCTGCGCGGACCTCCCCCGAGGGAAGTGGGGAGCTATCGTCATAGCCGCACCGCGTCTTGGGCGCATCCCTTCATGCCCCCCGCTGCGTCGACCTGTCCGGCGGGAAGAGGTGGAGCTGCAGCCATGCGACGAATACCAACTGCTATCCCTCTCCCCAGTGGCAGAGGGACAAGCCATCGAACACGGCCAGGGGGAGGGTCGCCGTGCGCCTTGCCCACCGTTTCCGACTCGTCGGAGACCTCACGCGGACGGCTTTGACACCGGTTACCAAAACCCGGCTATCATCGCCCTCATCGCCCGCCGCGCCCTGTCCGGCGCGGCCCGAACGCTCTGGAGGCCCGATGTTCCGCAAGACCTACCACGCCACCCACCCGGACATGATGGCCGGCGCCAGCAACGACCAGCTGCGCGAGCGCTACCTCATCGACGGCCTGTTCGTCCCGGGCCAGGTGGTCCTGAACTACTCGCACAACGAGCGCTTCGTCATCGGCGGCGCGGCTCCGACGACCGCGAAGGTCGCGCTGCCGCAGCAGACCGAGCCGGCCTCGGCCGCGGGCAAGCCGTTCCTCGAGCGTCGCGAGCTGGGCATCGTCAACGTCGGCGCGGGCACCGGTACGGTCACCGTGGACGGCACCGCCTTCACGCTGGACCCCAAGGACGGCCTGTACGTGCCGATGGGCAGCGCGCAGGTGGAGTTCGCCTCGAACGACGCGAACAACCCGGCCAAGTTCTATCTCGCCTCCACCCCCGCGCACGCGCGCTACGAGGCCAAACACATCTCCATCGCGCAGGCCGTGCCGCTGGAGCGCGGCGCACTGGAGACGTCGAACGAACGCACCATCTACCAGTACATCGTCCCGGCCACGGTGAAGTCGTGCCAGCTGCTGCTGGGTCTCACCATCCTCAAGCCGGGCAGCGTGTGGAACACCATGCCGCCGCATCTGCACGACCGCCGCTCCGAGGTCTACTTCTACTTCGACCTGGGCGACCAGCGCGTCATGCACTTCATGGGCGAGCCGGCCGACATGCGCCACCTGGTCATCGCCAACGACGAGGCCGTGGTGTCGCCGCCGTGGTCCATCCATATGGGCTCGGGCACGAAGAACTACTGCTTCATCTGGGCCATGGGTGGCGAGAACCTCGACTACACCGACATGAACCAGCTGGACATCTGCCAGCTGAAATGACGAACGCCGCGCGTTGCGCGGCTGTTCCGCTTCGCATCGCACGCCCGGGCCACGCGGTCCCGGGCCATCACAAGAAACGAGCATCCAGAGGGGAGTGTTCATGGCCAATCCGTTCAGTCTCGAGGGCAAGGTCGCACTGGTGACCGGCGCCAACACCGGCCTGGGTCAGGGCATCGCGGTGGCGCTGGCCGAAGCCGGCGCGGACATCGCGGCCGCCGGCATCCAGGCGCCCGTCGAGACCGAGCAGAAGGTGCGTGCGCTCGGCCGCCGTTTCGTTTCCATCGAGGCCAACCTGTCCTCGCTCGAACCGATCGACCGCGTGCTGCGCGAGACGCTCGACGGCCTGGGCCGCTTCGACATCCTGGTCAACAACGCGGGCCTGATCCGCCGTGCAGACGCGGTGGATTTCAGCGAGAAGGACTGGGACGAGGTGATGAACGTGAACATCAAGTCCGCGTTCTTCCTGTCGCAGGCCGCCGGCCGTCATTTCATCGCGCAGGGCGGCGGCAAGATCATCAACATCGCGTCCATGCTGTCGTTCCAGGGCGGCATCCGCGTGCCGTCCTACACCGCCAGCAAGAGCGGCATCGCCGGCATCACGCGCCTGCTCGCCAACGAATGGGCGAACAAGGGCATCAACGTCAACGCGATCGCCCCGGGCTACATGGCCACGGACAACACCGCGCAGCTGCGCGCCGACGAAGCACGCAGCGCGCAGATCCTCGACCGCATCCCCGCAGGACGCTGGGGTACGCCGGCGGATCTGGGCGGCGCGGCGGTGTTCCTGGCCTCGCGCGCATCGGATTACGTCAACGGCGCGATCATCCCGGTCGATGGCGGCTGGCTGGCGCGTTGAGGTTTTTGACACAGATGAACGCGGAAGACACAGATAAAGCGATAGCTGCACGACAGAACTGACCGCCGTGCGGTCTGTTCCACCGCACCGCCTTATCTGCGTCTGTCAGCGTGATCTGCGCCATCCGCGTCGAAACCACGCGAATCCCCGGACGGAGAAGGCCATGGTCATGGGCAAACATGTAATCGGCCTGCTGGCGTTGTGCGCGGCGACGGTCGGCCACGCGCAGACGCCGCGCAGCGATTCCTACGTCGAGCAGGCGCGCGACATCGCCGTGCAGCAGCCCGGGCCGCATGAAGGCCAGGGCACGACCACGGCCTATCCGTTCTTCGACGACGCGGAAGGTTTTGACATCGTGTTCCGCCAGCGCGCCCTGCATCCGGGCGCGACCATCGGCGAGCACCGCAACGACAAGGACGAGATCTACTACGTGCTGTCCGGCCGCGGCGAACTGATGCTGGACGGCAAGCACCGCGAAGTCGGCCCGGGCGACGCCATCCTCACGCGCAACGGCAGCACGCACGGCCTCAAGCAGGTCGGCAAGGAAGATCTGGTGATCATCGTGGTGTACCGCAAGCGGCTGGCTGTGAAGCCGTAGGCCGCTGGCGCGGGCTGCGTGCCGCGGGATACGCCGAACGATTCCGCGCCGTTTTCCATGCCGTCATTCCCGCGCAGGCGGGAATCCAGAGACCGATTCCGTGTCTTTTTTGCTGTCATTCCCGCGCAGGCGGGAATCCACGTGGCCGGCGCATCATGCTCACCGGAAAAGGCGCAGCGTGTTCGCTCTTCCGCGCACATGACATCGTTTCCCGTGGGTTCCCGCTTTCGCGGGAATGACGGCTCAGGGCGGATGCGCTTCTCGCATACGGCAAGCGTAACGCCGCGGACCTATGGATTCCCGCCTGCGCGGGAATGACGGCTCAAGAGCGAAGACGTCCGCAGATCACTTCGGCGTTCGGACTCGGCTCAGCCGCCACCGCTTCAACCGCGCCACGCCCCCCGCTTACGCCGCACCCGCCACGCATCGCGAAACTCCCACAGCCACGGCAGCCCGCATAGCAGCGCCGCAGGCAGCAGCACCATCGCCCAGAGCCACCATGGCAACGGCGGGTCGCGCAGTTGCAGCGTCCACTGCATCGGTGGCGGCCAGTGCCATGCGATGAAGATGCCGAGCGCGACCGGCGGTGCCATGTCGAGCACGCTGTGCACGTGCTGCTCGAACGGACGGATCGGGCGCAGCGGATAGGCCTGCCGCGTGTCCAGGTAACCGACGACGGCATGCAGCGCGACCAGCGACGCGAGCAGCGCGATCAATGCAACGTCCACGCGCAGCAGCATGCCCAGCACGATGGCGCCGCCGCACAGCGTCAGTTGCAGCAGGTGCAGTGAGGATTCGCGCAGGCCCGACGTGTGTGGCAGATCGGTGCGGCGGTGGCAGAGGAAGTCGAGCGTGCCCGCGCCCAGCCACGCCAGATAGCCGGCGTAGGCGAGCCACAGCGTGGCGTGCTCAGGCATCGCGTGAGGCGGGACGCGGCCACGGCGCCAAAGGCTCGCTGGCCGGTCCGTTGAGCACGCGACCGGTGACCGCCTCGAAGCGCGAGCCGTGGCACGGGCAATCCCAGCTTTTCTCCTGCGGACTCCAGCGCACCGAACAGCCCAGGTGCGGGCAGCGCGCGGAGTGCGCGTGCAGTTCGCCTTCCGCGCTGCGGTACACCGCCACGCGATGGATGCCGTGGCGCACCACCGCGCCCTCGCCCGGTGCCAGCAGGTCCGCGTCCTTGACGTCGCCGCCGCTCAGCCAGTCGCGATACTGCAGCGCGACGTTGGCGTTCTCGTGCAGCCATCCGCCCGGCGAACGCAGCTGCTTGCGCTGCGGGTCGTACAGCGCGGCCCAGCGGTTGGGCCGGCCGACGATGAGGTCGGTGATGATCAATCCGCCCAGCGTGCCGTGCGTGATGCCGTTGCCGGAATCGCCGGTGACCACGTAGACGTTCTTCTCGTCGCCCGGATCGGCGCCGATGAAGGCCAGGCCGTCGGCGGGTTCGAGGATCTGTCCCGACCAGTCGTAGGTGAACGTGGACGTGCCCGGCAGCTTCTCGCGCGCCCAGTCCTGCAGGCGCACGTACGCACGCGGGTCGTGGTCCTGTCCGGTCTTGTGGTCCTCGCCGCCGACGATGGCCACGCGGCCGCCGTCCTCGCCTTCGGCCAGGCGCACGTAGTGGTACGGATCGCCGTCGTCCCAGATCAATGCATCGGGCAGCGTGCCGTCATCGACCGGTCCGGCCACCACGTAGGTGCGGTACGGCGCCTGCTTGGTGTGCACGGCGACACGCTCGTGGAACGGCACGTTGGTCGCCAGCACCACCGCGTTGGCGTGCAACGTATTGCCGTCGACGGTGAGTTCCGGCCGTTCGCCACCCTTCACCGCCGTCACCTCGCCCAGCACGAAGCGCACGCCGTTGGCGCGGCAGGCTTCGGCGAGCGTGCGCAGGTAGCGGCCCATGTCCACGCGCGCCTGGTGTTCGTAGCGCAACGCGGGCCCGAGGTGCGGCAACCCGGGGATACCCTCTTGCTGCCAGCTCACGTCCAGGCCCGCCTCGGCAGCGGCTTCGAGTTCGTCCTTGAGGCGGTCGAGCTTGCCGTCGTAGGAGAACAGGTACGCCGGCACGCGGCGGAAACCGCAACGGTCCGGCGTCGACGCGCAGATGTCCTCGATCCAGTCGATCGCCTCCGCATGGCTTTCCACCGCGGCGCGCGCGCCGTCCTTGCCGTGCCACTGCGCGAGCTTCTTGAAGCGGTCGTCGATGGCCGAGGCGAGGTGCGCCGTGGTGCGCAGCGTTTCGCCTTCGCCGGCGCCCTGGCGGTCGATCACCCACACGCGCCGGCCCTCCTGCGCGCAGCACAGGGCGGTGGTCAGGCCGGCGATGCCTGCGCCGACCACCACGATGTCCGCGTCGCCTGGTGGGATCGCGCGGCTGAAATGGGCGGCGTTGAACGGAGTCAGTGGCTGCCAGAACGGCAGGGTGCGTGCGGTGCTCATGCGTGCATCGTTTTCGGAAGATTCATGCGTCGACCATCGCGCCACCATCGTCAACGCAACGCGAATCCGCGCCGTGCGCCTGCAATGGTGAAGATGCCGTGAGCGCGCCGTGCGCCTGCCGTGGCATTCGCACCCACGTGGATTCGCCTGACCTTAACCGGCCGGCGGCGAGGATGGACGCAGTTCACCAAGCGAGGCACCGCAGATGGCTTCGAGCAAGCGCGAACTGATTTCCCCCAACGGCGACAAGCGCTACGTGCGTCGCGACGAACAGGGCCGGTTCAAGGAATCCGACGACGTGAGCCGTTCGCTGTCGCAGGACCGTCGCCGCACCGCGAAGACGGATGCGAAACCGGGACAGGGCGATCGCGGCGATCGCAAGCGCCACTGAGCCGCACGATGAGGCCGCGGCACATCCTGATGCTGATGCTGGCGATCCTCGTCGTCGCCATCGGCGCGTACCTGTACCTCAACAGTCGCGCGGCGGCACCGTTGCAGGATCCATCGCCGGACGGCACGTCGATGCAGGTCGAGGCACCGCCGACGCCTGCGATCTCCTGACGATCAAGTTGACGATCAACCTGCACCGATGAAGCGCAGCCCCACGCCCGGCTCGGTCGCGATGTAGCGCGGCCGGGCCGCGTCGTCGCGCAGTTTGTGGCGCAGCTTGCCGACCAGCACGCGCAGGTAATGCGTGTCCTCCTGATGGCCGGGACCCCACAGTTCGCGCAGGATCTGCGGCTGGGTCACCACGCGGCCCGCGTGCTGCACCAGCAGCGCCAGCAGCGCGTACTCCTTGCGCGCCAGCACCACCGGCTCGCCATCGATGCGCACCTCGCGCCGCGCCAGATCGACGTGCAGATGCCCGTCGTCGAACACCGGCGGCGGCGCATCGGTGTTCGCCACGTGCGAACGGAGCAGCGCACGCACGCGCGCCATCAGTTCCTGCGCGCCGAACGGCTTGGTCACGTAGTCGTTGGCGCCGCCGTCCAGGCCGGCGACCTTCTCCGCCTCGTGCGAACGCACCGTCAGCAGGATCACCGGTACCGACGACCACTGCCGCAGTTCGCGCAGCACGTCCTGCCCGTCGCGATCCGGCAGGCCCAGGTCCAGGATCACCAGGTCCGCCCCGTGCGTCGCCAGCGTTTCGAGCCCTTGCTGCCCGGTCTCGGCCGACTGCACGGCATAGCCCTGCGCACGCAGGCTGATGTCGAGGAAACGGCGGATCTGCGGCTCGTCGTCGATGACCAGGATGCGCGGCGGTGGTGTGGTAGGGGTCGGTTCGCTCATGGCTGGCTTCTGGTTTCGTCTCCCCCGGCATAGCCGGGAGGGCCAGGGTGAGGGTTTTTTTGCTTCGGCCTTCACCCGTAGAAGCAAAAGCATGCGCGCCTTCGGCGCTTGCCCCTCACCCTAACCCTCTCCCCCGCCTTGCGGAGGAGAGGGTAAAAACGCGGGTTACGGCTCCATCCGCGGCAGCGTAATCCGGATGGTGGTGCCGCGGCCATCCGCACCGGGCAGCGCCTCCACGCTGCCGCCGTGCGCGCCGATCATCCCCTGCGTGATCGCCAGCCCAAGGCCGGTGCCCTGGCGTCCGCGATCGCCGCGCTCCACGCTGTAGAACATGTCGAAGATGCGCCGGCGCTCGTCCTCCGGAATGCCGGGGCCGCGGTCGCGCACGTCGATGCGCAGCTGGCCGTCGACCTGGCGCGCGTCCACCGTCACCGCCTCGTCCGGCGGCGAGAACCGCGCGGCGTTCTCCAGCACGTTGAACAATGCCTGCTCGACCAGCGCCGGGTGCACCCAGATCGGTGCAAGCCCAGGCTCGACGACCACCTCGAAACGCGTGTCCGGTTCGTAGCGGCGCAGGCGCGACACCGCCGAGCCGATCAGCTCGTCCACGCCGATCCAGTCGCGGTTGAGCGTGAGGCCGCCATGGCCCAGCCGCGTCATGTCCAGCAGGTTCTGGATGTAGCGGTCCAGCCGTTCGCCCTCGATGCGGATGGTTTCGAGCAGGCTGCGGCGGTCCTGCGCGTCCATCGCGTCGAAGTAGTGCTCCAGGCTGCTGGCCGAACCGATGATCGACGCCAGCGGCGAACGCAGGTCGTGCGACACCGACGACAGCAGCGCCGAACGCAGGCGCTCGGTCTCGTTGCTCACGCGCGCATCCTCCAGCGCGGACACCAGCCGCGTGCGCACGATGGCCTGGGCGATGTCCTCGACCATGGCTTCGGCCAGGCGTCGCTGCTCGGCGCCGATGCGCGGCAGGCCATCGGCCAGGTGCAGCCCGACCACGCCGGTTTCAGACTCGCCCAGCGCCAGCGGCAGGAACCACCACGGCGACCCCGACAGCGTGTCGGTGTGGCGTCCCGCGGGCTGGCGATGGCGCATCGCCCAGTCGGCGGCTGCGCGGTCCATGTCGGTCAAGCCTTCCGCATGCAGCGTCTGCGTGCCGACCTGCAGCATCACGTCGGCATCCAGTGCGCGGCGCAGTGCGTCGCGCGCGGCCGCAAGCACCTGGCCCAGGTCGGCCGAGGTGGCCAGTTGCCGGCCCAGCGTCTGCAGCGCGGTGGCCTGCGCATTGGCCGCGCGCAGCGCCAGCACCTGCATGCGCAGCTTGGACGCCAGCCGTCCGGCCACCAGCGCCGCGATCAGGAACAGCATCACCGTGGTCACGCCCTGGCGGGCGCCGATCATCAGCGTGTAGCGCGGCTCGATGAAGAAGAAGTTGTACGCGAGGAAACACAGCACCGCCGCGATCACCGCCGCCGCCATGCGCGTACGCGACGCCACCAGCACCACCGCAACGATGAACACCAGCGACAGGTCGTCCAGCGCGACCCAGCGTTCGGCGATCCAGGCCAGCCCGGTGGCTGCCGCGGCGGCCAGCACCGCCAGCGCCGCATCGCTGCGCGTGAGCTGTCCCTTGAACTCGCGCCACGAGCGGCGCGCGCGTGCACGTGCTTCCGGCGTGCTGACGATGGTCAGTTCGTAATGCGCGCCACGCTGGATCAGCTGTTGCGTGAGCGTGCGGTTGAACATGCGCGCCACCGGACGCTCGCGCGTGCGTCCGAGCACGATGGTGCTGGCACCCATGCGGGCAGCGTGGTCGAGCAACGCATCGACGATGCTGTTGCCGTGCAGTACCACCGCGTCGCCGCCCAGCCGGCGCGCCAGGGCGAAGGCGCGATCGAGCTCGCGTTGCTGCGATCCGTCGGCGGTGCCACCGGCCTGCACCGTCACCACGGTCCAGGGCGCGTCGCGCCGCTCGGCGATGCGTCGCGCCACGCGCACCAGGTATTCCGACTGGCCCAGCCCGTCGACCGCCACCATCACGCCGCGACGCAGCGGCACACCAGGCAGGCCGCGCGCCGCCTGCGCCTCGCGCAGGTCGCTGTCGACACGGTCGGCCGCCGTCTGCATCGCCAGTTCGCGCAGCGCGGTCAGGTTGCTGGGCGAGAAGAACGCCTGCAGCGCGTGGGCGGCCTGCTCCGGCACGTACACCTTGCCCTGCTGCAGGCGCTCGATCAGCTCGCGCGGCGGCAGGTCCACCAGCACGATGTCGCGCAGCCGGTCGAACACCGCGTCCGGCACCGTTTCGCCGACGCGCACGCCGGTGATCCGGTGCACCACGTCGTTGAGGCTCTCCAGGTGCTGGATGTTGACCGTGGTGTAGACGTCGATGCCGGCGTCGAGCAGCTCGATCACATCCTGCCAGCGCCGCTCGTGGCGGCTGCCGGGCACGTTGCGGTGCGCCAGTTCGTCGACCAGCGCCAGCCTCGGCTTGCGCGCCAGCAGCGCGTCCAGGTCGAGTTCCTCGAAGCTGCGTCCCTGGTAGTCCAGGCGCCGGCGCGGCAGCACTTCCAGCCCGTCCAGCAGCGCAGCGGTTTCGCTGCGGCCGTGGGTCTCGACGATGCCGACCACCACGTCCATGCCGCGCCGCTGCAGTTCGCGCGCGCGCCCGAGCATGGTGTAGGTCTTGCCGACGCCGGGCGCCGCGCCAAGGAAGATGGTCAGGCGGCCGGCATTCTGGCGCTGCAGTTCGCCGATCAGGGCATCGGCCTGTGCGCTGCGCTCGATCATGGCGATGCGTCCACCGGCAAGCGGGACCCGGAAAGTGGCGCGAGGATACCGGATCGGCCGTCAGTCAGATCGCCACGCGCCGGCCAATCTCGATCAGCCGGTTGTCCGGAATGCGGAAAAACGACGTGGCCGGCAGCGCATTGCGCGTGAGGAAGGCGAACAGCCGGTCGCGCCATCTCGCCATGCCCGTGCGTTCGCCGGCGATCACGTCCTCGCGGCTGGTGAAGAACGTCGTCTCCATCAGGTCGAATCCCAGGCCGTGCGCTGCGCAGGCGTCCAGCGCCTGCAACACGTCCGGCTCCTCGGCGAAGCCGAACCGCGCGCGGATGCGATGGAAGCCCTGCCCCAGCGATTCGATGCTGACGCGCTCGCCGGCACGCGCGCGCGGCGCGTCCAGTATGTCGACCGTCAGCAACACGTTGCGCTCGTGCAGCACCTTGTTGTGCTTGAGGTTGTGCAGCAGTGCCTGCGGCACCAGCGCCGGCTCGGTGGTGAGGAACAGCGCGGTGCCGGGCACGCGTGTGGGCGGATGGTCCGACAGCGACACCATGCACGGCTCCAGCGGCACGCCTTCGCCGCGGATACGCGTGAACAGCAGTTCGCGGCCGCGCCGCCACGTCGCCATGACCACCAGCATCGCGATGCCCAGCACCAGCGGAAACCAGCCACCGCTGCCCAGCTTCATCAGGTTCGCGGCGAAGAAGGCCAGGTCCACGAGCAACATGGCGGCGCCCAGCGGCACCACTACCCACCACGACCAGCGCCACACGCCGCGCATCACCGCCACCACCAGCACCGTCGTCACCAGCATGGTGCCGCTGACCGCGATGCCGAACGCGGCCGCCAGCGCACCGGAGGAGCGGAAGCCCAGCACCGCCGCCAGCACCAGCAGCAGGAGCAGCCCACTGACCACGGGCAGGTAGATCTGTCCACGCACGCGCGAGGACGTCTGCGCCACGCGCATGCGCGGCAGATAGCCCAGCTGGATCGCCGAGCGCACCATCGAGTACGCGCCGGAGATCACTGCCTGCGAGGCGATCACCGTCGCGGCGGTCGCCAGCGCGATCATCGGATACAGCGCCCAGCCCGGCACCATGCGATAGAACGGCCGCACGGCCGCGTCGGGCTGCAACAGCAACACCGCACCCTGTCCGAAATAGCTCAGCAGCAGGCAGGGCAGCGCCACCACCAGCCACGCCACGCGGATCGGCCGCGCACCGAAGTGGCCCATGTCGGCGTACAGCGCTTCCGCGCCGGTCAGCACCAGCACCGTCGCACCCAGCGTCGTGAAGCCGGCAAAGCCGTTGCGCTGGAAGAACTCCAGCGCACGCAGCGGGTTCACCGCGGCCAGCACCTGCGGCTGCCTCAGCATCGCGTTGAAGCCCAGCACGCCGGCGGCCAGCAGCCAAGCCAGCATCACCGGCCCGAACAGCGTGCCGATGCGCGCGGAGCCGTAACGCTGCAGCGCGAACAGCGCCACCAGGATCGCCACGCTGATCGGCAGCACCCACGGCGTCATCGCGGGCGCGGCCAGTTCCAGTCCTTCCACCGCCGACAGCACCGAAACCGCGGGCGTGATCACGCTGTCGCCGAAGAACAGCGCGGCACCGGTCAGCCCGGCCATCACCACCCACCAGCGCAGGCGCGGCCGGTCCAGCAGGCTCGCACGCGCCAGCGCGAGCAGCGCCATGATCCCGCCCTCGCCGTTGTTGTCGGCGCGCATGATCAGCAGCACGTACTTCAGCGACACCACGCCCACCAGCGCCCAGAACGCCAGCGAGATCACGCCGATCACGTTGCCCGGCGTAGGCCGCACGCCGTGCACGCCGAACGCCTCCTGCAGCGAGTACAGCGGGCTGGTGGCCAGGTCGCCGAATACCATGCCCAGCGCGGCCAGTACCACGCCGGGCAGCGGTGCGGCCGTTGCGGCCGGTGCGTTGCCGGCGCGCGGGCATGCGGCGGTATCCATCGCTTCGCGTTCCCATGGACTCAGGGCCCAGTAGAGGACAAGCGCGGTGATGCACGAGGCTGCACTCCTGAACGGCGACCGTCAGCGCGCGTGCAGGCGATCCAGCGCCAGGTTCAGCTGCAGCACGTTCACGCGCGGCGCACCGGGCACGCCGAACGTCGCGCCTTGCGTGTGTTCGCGCACAAGCACTTCGACCTCGGACGGATCGAGTCCGCGCGCCTTCGCGACGCGCGCGACCTGCACCTGCACGGCGGCGGGCGACAGATGCGGGTCCAATCCACTGCCCGATTGCGTGACCAGCTCGGCGGGCACCTGCCCCGGTGCGATGCCTTCGCGCCGTGCCACCTCGTGGATGAGTCCGTCGATGCGCTTGCGCAGCTCCGGATTGCTGCGCGCAAGATTGCTGCCCGCCGCGGCCATCGGGTCGTAGCCGGCAGCGGAGGGACGCGGCTGGAAATAGCGTGCATCCGCGAACGGCTGCGCGACCAGCTCCGACCCGCGCACCCGTCCATCGACGGTGACGAGGCTGCCCGTCGCCTGGTACGGAAACAGCGCTCGGCCGAGCAACGCGCCGACCAGCGAGTACAGCAGGCCAAAGCCCAGCAGCACGAGCACGGTGAACACCAGCGCGCCGCGCAGCGAGGTGCGGTCCTCCGGCACGGCCGCATGCGCGGCTGCGGGAGTGTCGTGAAGTGAAGTCAGGGACGTCATGTCAGAACCGCATTGCGACGAGGACAAGATCGATCAGCTTGATGCCCGCGAACGGCAGCAGCACGCCGCCCAGGCCGTACACGAGCATGTTCCGCCGCAGCAGGGCGACTGCACTGGCGGGTTTGAAGCGCACGCCCTTCAGCGCCAGCGGAATCAGCGCCGGGATGATCAGCGCGTTGAACACCAGCGCTGCCAGCACCGCATTGGCCGGGCTCGACAGCTGCATGACGTTGAGCGCGGCCATCTGCGGAATGGCCGCGGCGAACAGCGCCGGCAGGATCGCGAAGTACTTGGACACGTCGTTGGCCAGCGAGAACGTGGTCAGCGCGCCGCGCGTGATCAGCTGCTGCTTGCCCACCTCGACTACCGCCAGCAGCTTGGCCGGATCGCTGTCCAGGTCGACCATGTTGCCGGCCTCCTTGGCGGCCTGCGTGCCGGAGTTCATCGCCAGCCCGACGTCGGCCTGCGCCAGCGCAGGCGCGTCGTTGGTGCCGTCGCCGACCATCGCGATCAGCCGCCCGCCGGCCTGTTCGGCGCGGATGCGCGCCAGCTTGTCCTCGGGCTTCGCCTCGGCGATGTAGTCGTCCACGCCCGCTTCCGCGGCGATTGCGGCGGCGGTGAGCGGGTTGTCGCCGGTGATCATCACGGTGCGGATGCCCATCGCGCGCAACCGCGCGAAGCGCTCCTTGACGCCGTGCTTCACCACGTCGCTCAGTTCGATCACGCCAAGCACGTGCCGGCCTTCGCTCACCACCAGCGGCGTGGCGCCGCCGCGCGCGACCTGCCCGATGCGGGCCTTCAGCTCAGCCGGCACCAGTCCGCCCGCGGCGAGCACGTGGCGTTCGATCGCATCGCCCGCGCCCTTGCGGATCACGCGCATGCCGCCGTCGACGCCGGCATCGCGCAGATCCACGCCCGACATGCGCGTCTGCGCGCTGAACTGCACGTAGTGCGCATCGGCCGGATCCTGCAGAGCCGTGCCCTGCTCGCGCGCGAGCTTCACGATCGACTTGCCCTCCGGCGTCGGATCGGCCAGCGACGACAGCAGCGCGGCCTCGCGCAGCCGCGGCAGGTCGATGCCCGCCAGTGGATGGAACGCGGTGGCCTGGCGGTCGCCGTGGGTGATGGTGCCGGTCTTGTCGAGCAGCAGCACGTCCACGTCGCCCGCTATCTCCACCGCCTTGCCCGACTTGGCCAGCACGTTGGCGGCCAGCGCGCGGTTCATGCCAGCGATGCCGATGGCCGGCAGCAGCCCGCCGATGGTGGTGGGGATCAGGCACACCAGCAGCGCGATCAGCAGCAGCGGATCGAGCCTCGCACCGACGAAGGCCGCGAACGCCGGCACCGTCGCCACCACGATGAGGAAGGTCAGCGTCATCGCGGCCAGCAACATGGTCAGCGCGATCTCATTGGGCGTCTTCTGCCGGTTGGCGCCTTCGACCAGCGCGATCATGCGGTCGAGGAAGCTCTGTCCCGGCTCTGCGCTGACCTGCACGATGATCTCGTCGGACAGCACCTTGGTACCGCCGATCACGCCGGAGCGATCGGTGCCCGCCTCGCGCAGCACCGGCGCGGATTCGCCCGTGACGGCCGCCTCGTTGATCGTCGCCACGCCTTCGATGATCTCGCCGTCGGCGGGCACGAACTCGCCTTCGGACACGATGACGTAGTCGCCTGGCCGCAGCGTGGAGGCGGCCACGCGCGTCTCTCCGGACACACGCGTGCGTCCTCCCAGCCGGCGAGCGACCAGGTCGCGGCGCGCCGCGCGCAGCGAAGCGGCCTGCCCGCGGCCACGCGCTTCCGCGACGGCCTCGGCGAAGTTGGCGAACAGAACGGTCACGAACAGGATCAGCGTCACCACGATGCCGAAGGCGCGGTCGCCCGGCACGGCAAGCGTGATCAGCAGCGACAGCAGCGTGCCGAGCAGCACGATCGCGATGACCGGGCTCTTCAACGCCTGGCGCGGTGCGAGCTTGCGGAAGGCGTCGAGCGCGGCGCCGCGCAACGAGGCGCCGTCGAACATCGCCGCCTGCCGGCGTGCGGCGCCGAGGTGGGTATGGGTCATTTCATTCATTTCGGTGTCCGATGCTTTCTTTGTCATTCCAGAGAAAGCCGGAATCCAGTGGCTTTGGCTTTCCCGCGAAAGTCGCTGGATCCCCGCGTTCGCGGAGATGACGGGCAAGAGTCAGGGTTGGACAAGGGCGAGGTGGTCGGCGATCGGTCCCATCACCAGCGCCGGCATGAATTGCAGCACCGTGAGGATCACGATCACCGCAACCAGCGTCAGCGCGAACGTCGGTGTCTCCACGTGCAGCGTGCCGCTGCTCTCCGGCGCCACGCGTTTGCGGGCGAGCAGTCCGGCCACGGCGAGCGGAACGATCAGCGCGGGGAAGCGGCCCAGTGCGAGCACCAGCGCGCAGCTCAGATTCCACCAGTACGTCGCGTCGCCCAGCCCTTCGAAGCCCGAGCCGTTGTTGGCGAACGCCGAGGTGTACTCGTAGAACACCTGGCTGATGCCGTGGAAGCCGGGATTGGAGTTGCCGGTGATCGACGGGATCGCCAGCGTCACCGCACTGAAACCCAGCACGACCAGCGGTTGCAGCAGGATCAACAGCGCGAGCAGCCGCACTTCCGGCGCTTCGATCTTGCGACCGAACAGTTCCGGCGTGCGGCCGGTCATCAGCCCGGCCAGGAACACGCTGAGCAGCAGATACACCAGGAACTGCTGCAGGCCGCAGCCGATGCCGCCCCAGATGGAGTTGATCAGCATGTTGACCATGGCCATGCCGCCGGTCAGCGGCGCCATGGAGTCATGCATCGCGTTGACCGAGCCGTTGTTGACCTGCGTGGTCAGGTTGGACCACAGCGCGGACGCGGATGCGCCCAGGCGTACTTCCTTGCCCTCCATCAATGCGGGATCGGCGGCGGTGGCCGAATGCACTTCCGACCACATCGACAGGCCGGTGGTTGCCACCGACATCAGCAGCATCGTGCCGAACACCATGGCCGACAGTTTCGGACGACGCACGAACGGCCCGACCATGAAGGTGATGGCCACCGGAATCAGCACGATGGCGAGCATCTCCAGCAGGTTCGACAGCGGCGTCGGGTTCTCCAGCGCGACGGCGCTGTTGGGTCCGTACCAGCCGCCGCCGTTGGAGCCCAGCTGCTTGGCCGCCACCATCGGCGCGACCGGGCCCAGCGGGATCTTCTGCTCCTTCATCTCCACCGAAGCATCGACCGGCGCGACGGTGGGGCCGGCCTGCAACGTGGACGGCACGCCCTGCCAGGTCAGCAGCACCGACAACACCAGGCACAGCGGCAGCATGAAGCGCAGCGTCGCGCGGGTGACGTCGACCCAGTAGTTGCCGAGGTCGCGATCGCGCACGAATGCGTCGCGCCGTTCTTCGGCATGAGATCCCGCCGCAGCCGATGCTGGCGCATCGTCCAGTCGCGCGGCGGTCAGCCCGCGCAGTGTGGCGACGACGACGGCCAGTCCCATCATCGGCGTCACGATCTGCAGGCCGACGATGCCGACCATCTGCGACAGGTAACTCAGCTGCGCCTGCCCGGAGTAATGCTGCTGGTTGGTGTTGGTGAGGAACGACACCACCGTGTGCAGCGCGGTGTCCCAGCGCAGGTTCGGTATGCCGTCCGGGTTGAGCGGCAGCCAGGCCTGGGTCATGAACTGCACCCACACCACCAGGCCCACCACGAGGTTGCTCAGTGCGAACGCCTTCGCATAGCCGCGCCAGGTCATGCCGCGCTGCGGGGCGGTGCCGATGGCGCGATAGATCACGCGTTCGACCGGGCCGAACACGCGGTCCAGGCACATGCGGTCGCCGCGCATCACACGCGCCAGATAGTGTCCGAGCGGCCATCCGAGGACGACTGCCAGGAAAAGGATGAGGACAGGGGTCATGATGTTTTCTCAGGCGTCCGTTTGGTGCTCATGTGTTTTGGTGTGTGTGAGGCGCTGCAGTGGCGACCTCGCCGCGGTGCGGCTCGTACCCCTCCCCAACCCTCCCCTGCACGCAGGGGAGGGAGCAGTTCTCTGCCTGCAGTAGGGAGAAGAAGCGCGCCGCTGTTTGGCCCCCCCTGCACGCAGGGGAGGGAGAAGAAGGAGCACGTGCGGCGCGTCGACGCATCACCAGGCATCAGAAATCCTCAGGACGCAGCACCACGTACAGCAGGTAGGCCGCGGCCACGATCACCGCGACGCCGCACACCAGGGCAAGCCAGCCGGGCATGTCGCGCTCCTCAGAAGGAGGCCTGCACGGCCGCTTCGATGCGGTCGCCGGCCAGGTCGTCGCCGAAGATCCGCTCGGCGCTGGAATCGGTGGCGTGCGCGGTCAGCCGCAGTTCGAGCGGCACCTTGACTGCCCAGATGGCGCTGAGCTGGGCGTGCGCGTAGTTGTCGCCGTACACGTCGTCGAGCCAGTAGTAGCCCGCCGCCGCCTCGATGCGCAGCGCATCGTTGATCGGGAACCGCGCGCCCAGCTGGCCGTACGCGCCGGCCTCGTCGCTGCCCAGCGCTTCGGGCGACCACGCCAGCGCCAGCCAGTAGTTTCCGGCATAGGTCGCGGTGGCGTTGAGTTCAGTCCAGTCGAGATCCACGGTGGTCGACGGGTACTGGTAGCGCAGCACGTTGACGTCCAGCGTCCAGTCCTCGCCCACGTTGCCCGCCCAGCCGACCGCGAAATCGAACTCGCTGCTGGCGTGCGTGTCCGGCGCGAACTCCACGTTCGATCCCCAGACCGAACCGTAGAAGCCAGAGTCGCCGGCCAGCCGGAAGCCCGCCTGCACGGCCGCGTCGCCCTGCGTCTGCGAGCTACCGCGCCAGACGTAATCGCTGGTCAGCGCAGCGTTGCCCGTCAGCGCCGCGGCGCGGGCGTTGGCGCCCAGCGACATCAGCCCGACGATGCCCAGCACCGCGGCGGGCAGATACGCACGCAACTCGCGTGCGCGGAAGATCGTGTGTTTCATGAACCTGCTCGGTTTCGACGAGGCCATCCGGCCACGGCGAAATTCTCGGCAGCGCGGGCATAAAGCCTCCATTCGCTGGCGGCGCTGCGGCGTAAATTCGGCGTAAACCGCGTGCCGCTACATCCGCCCCCACTGGCCGCTGCGCTTCATCACGCCCCACTGGTGCTTGCGCCGCGACAGCCATTGCCACATGCCGCGGCAGCGCCACAGGGTGTTGAGCTGGCGGTAGCCGAAGTTCTCGATCACCGCCATCGCGAACAGCGACAGCATGTCGCGCTTGCGCCCGTAGATGCGGAACGACAGCGTCTCCAGCAGCAGGCCGTTGACCGACAGCAGGATGCCCATGCCGATGGCGACGGCGATGAACACCGTGAACGCCACCGGCGACACCCAGCCCAGCGCGAAGCCGACCGCCATGAAGACGTAGCCACCCAGTTCGATCAGCGGGCCGAACCATTCGAACAGCGCCATGAACGGCCACGCCAGATAACCCGCCGCGCCGGCACGCCAGCCGTATCGCCACGGCGGATGGAACATCAGGCTTTCGGCCAGGCCGCGTTGCCAACGCGAGCGCTGCCGGCCCAGCGTGCCCAGGTCCTCGGGCGCCTCGGTCCAGCAGATCGGATCGGGCAGATAGCGGATGCGGTACGGAATTCGCTGGCGGCGATGCCATCGGTGCAACCGCACCACCAGTTCCATGTCCTCGCCGACGGTGTCGGTGCGGTAACCGCCGACCGCCTCCACGCGTGCGCGGTCGAACAGGCCGAACGCGCCGGAGATGATCAGCACGCCGTTTACCGGCGACCAGCCCAGCCGGCCGAACAGGAACGCGCGCAGGTATTCGATGATCTGCATGCGCGCGATCAGATTGCCGGGCAGCCCGGATTTCACCAGGAAGCCGCCGCGCACTTCCGATCCGTTGGCGATGCGCACCGTGCCGCCTGCGGCGACCGTGCGCTCATCCTCGATGAAGGGCTGCACCACGCGCAGCAGGCTGTCGCGCTGCAGGATCGAATCGGCATCCACCGCGCAGAACAGGCCGTTGCGCGCCAAGTTGATGCCGACGTTCAGCGCATCGGCCTTGCCGCCGTTTTCCTTGTCGACCACGCGCAGGTTGCCGTAGCGCAGCGAGCGGTACACGCCTCGGATCGGCTTGTGCGGCACCGCGCGGCGCACGACCTCCGGGTGCGGCACCAGCTCGAATTCCTCGATCAGCACTTCCAGCGTGCGGTCCTTCGAACCGTCGTTGATGACCACCACTTCGAAATCCGGGTACTGCAGCTGCAGCATCGAGCGCACCGAGGTGCGGATGGTGGCTTCCTCGTTGTAGCCGGGCACCAGCAGCGAGATCGGCGGTTCCATGCCCAGGTACGGCGCGTCGGTGCCGTACTCGGCGCGCTGGCGCATGTAGCTGCGCAGGCTGAACATCGACAGCAGGTTGAGCATCAGGTAGCCGCCGTTGAGCAGCACGAAGTACGCGATGAAGAACACCTGCGCCGCGGTCAGCACCTGCTCGACGGTCACGGCGTGCCGCTCCGCGAATGGCGTTCGGCCAGCGCGCGCTCCAGCGCCTCGCGGCCGTAGCGGTCCTGCACGCGTGGCAGCATCGCCTGCAGCGCGTCCTCGCCCATGCGCGGCAATGCGGCCAACGTGTCGGCCACCTGGCGCCGCACCCACCAACTGCGGTCGGCCAGCGCGGACAGCAGCGTGTCCACGTCGCCGATGTCGGCACAGCCACGCAGCGCCTGCGCGGCCGCCAGCCGCACCGCAGGATCGTCGTCGCGCAGCGATTGCACGATCAGCGCCTTGTCGCGCGGATCGCCCAGCTCACCCAGCGCCTTGAGCGCGGCCTGGCGGTTCTGCGGATCGGCATCGGCCAGCACGCGCTCGCGTGCCCATGGCGCGGTGCGCATGGGATCGGCGAAGGCGAGCAATGGCGCCAGCCGCGACTGCGTGCGCGCGTCGGCGTGCCGCAGGGCATCGAGCAGGGCCGGCGTCACCGCTTCGCGCCCGGCCTGCCGGCATAGCGCGGACATGCGTTGCCCGCCCCAGCTTTCCCGCTCCAGCGTGATCGGCAGCAACGCATGCGTGGCCCGTTGCGCATCCATCGCGATGAGCGCCTGCGCCGCGGCGAAGGCGACGAACGGGTTGCGCCCGCGCGAGAGCGGCTCCACCGCGTCCCAGTACGTCGCGTCGCCCAGGTGCCGCAACGTTTCCAGCGCGACCAGCCGGTTGCGCACGCCAGGCCGGCGCAGCAGTCGCAACGCATGCCGGTCCAGTCCGCTGGCCTGCAGGAACGCGTTGAGCCGTGCGGTGGATTCGCCGCGCAACTGGCGCTGCATGCGGTTCCACAACATCAGCCACCACAGGCGGTGTTCGCCGCGCGGCGGCGGCAGGTCCGTGGTCGTCGCACCTTCCAGGCTGGCGCGGGCCAGTGCGGGCCGCCAGCGACGGTTGAAGTCCTCGCGCAGGCGATGCTTGCGCGAGGCCAGCGCCGACACCACCAGCACGTACACCAGCACGATCACGGTGACCACCGCGAGCGCGGAAGCGGTGAGACTGGCAAGCCGCAGCGCCGGATCGGTCGGCAGCCAGGCGAACCACTCCATCAGAAGCGCCGCTCCAGGCCGACGCCGATGCCGCGCCGCGTGTACAGGTCGCCCTGGTCGATCACGCCCACGTTCCACAGCCACGACCACTGCGGCGTGAACACGTGCCGGCCGAACAGGATCGCCGCGGTGACGTCGCTGGCGACCACACCGGTGCCGACCAGGGCGGCCTCGCGGCCGAAGGCGAACTGGATACCGACTTCGCTGCCCTGGCCATACGCACGCGCGATGCGCACGTCGTGCCCCGGCGAGTGCGTGTCGCGCAGGCGCGTGAGGTTGAACGTGTACGCCGCGCGCCACGCGCTCCAGTAACGCTCCACGCCCACCGCGAGCCGGTCCACGCGCGTGTCGGGATAGTCGCTGGTCCGCAGGCTGGCGCCGCCGATCCAGCCGTGCGCGAACGCGCGCTGCACGCGCAGGTCGGCGTAATAGCGCGGCAGGAAGTCCGCGTCCGGCACCACGCCGACTTCCGGCTGCAGCAGCCAGTTCGCGCCCAGCGGCACCAGCAGGCCCGCTTCCAGGCCGAAGTCGTCGAGCTCGAAGCGCCTGTCCGCGGTGAGCGCACCATATGCGCCGAACGCGCCACGCTGCGTGCTGGACAGGTCCAGGCGCAGGTTGCTCCAGTCGTCGTAACCGCTGTCGAGCCAGTCCTGACGCGCCGACAGCGCGATCGCGCGGCGCCGTTGCGGCGCTTCCGCCATCGCCGGCGCCGGCGCTTCGGAAGGCGTTGCCGCGGTGGGCGCAGGCGGCGGCGCGACCGGTGG